>CAKZYI010000118.1 GCA_937884735.1 uncultured Pleurocapsa sp. | reverse complement strand
GACTCTCTACCAAAGTTATCTATCAACGCACTATTACTTAACTTACTTATTCTGAATATTTTGTGCAGTGTGCGGGAGTCGATCCCTCGTATAGCGAAACCCTATAAGATAACCCTCAATTCTTCGACCCTTACGGATAAGATTATGAACAAGGAAACTATTTTCGCTGCTTTACCACTTAGCTACCACTGCATGATTAATTTAAGTAAATTAAATTTGGTGCGCCGGACAGGAATCGAACCTGTTTCCTGCCGATTATGAGTCGATAATCCTAAATTCTTCGACCCCTATGGGGTAAGGCACGAACAAGGAAGTTTTTGCTGCTCTATCCATTGAGCTACCGTCGCATAGTTAATTATTGTGAATTATTTATTTTTGCTTGGGTGATTTATATTTGTCATTTTTATTTATTCTTCTCTCTTCTTCTTCTGAAATAGTGTAGCCAACGGAATTTGCTCTAAAGGACTTCTTTTGGTCGCATCCGTGTCTCCCGTGTTTATGGCGATATCTTAGATTCTTCGATTACGTCGGGGCAAGGTATGAACAAGGAAGAGTTCGGCGTTTTAGACTGCTAAACTACCGCTGCTTTTTGATTACTTTTGTAGTATACATAATCCAAAAAGTTTTTGCAACACAAATGTAATTTTTATTTTTGAGGTGGAAAAAGCGAAAAGAGATCGCTTCCTCTTCAATAATATTCAAATACTTTATTGTTCAATTTTAAAATCAATAAATTAATACAATATAGATGTATCAGCCAAAAAATGCTCGTCAAAAACAGAGATAGAACGAGATCGAATGAGAGAATATATTTCCTGTTTAGAATCTACATATAGAGAGGAGAACTACTAAATGTTAGAAGAATATAAAAAGCAAGCTGCCAAAAGAGAAGAATTGGGCATCCCTGCATTACCTTTAACAGCACAGCAGACATCAGAATTGTGCGAGATACTCAAAAATCCTCCTGAAGCACATAAAGAGGACTTGTTATCATTGTTGAGAGATAGAGTACCCCCTGGTGTAGATGATGCTGCCTATGTTAAGGCTGGCTTTCTAACGGCTGTCGCCAAAGGTGAGATTCAATGTCCTGTTATTTCGGCTGAATATGCAGTGAAATTACTAGGAACAATGATGGGTGGTTACAACGTTCAGTCATTGGTAGATTTACTCCAGTCTAAGGATGCTAATATTGCGATCGAAGCAGTTGAAGCATTGAGTAAAACGCTATTAGTATTTGATGCATTCAACGATGTTTTGGAGCTTTCTGAAACTAATTCTTTTGCCAAACAGGTAATTGATTCTTGGGCAAATGCAGAATGGTTTACCAGTCGCGACAAGCCAGCAGCAACAATTAAGGTAACAGTATTTCAAGTACCTGGAGAAACCAATACCGACGACTTATCTCCTGCACCTCACGCTACAACTCGCCCTGATATTCCTCTTCATGCTTTAGCAATGCTAGAGTCCAAAATGCCTGATGGCTTGGAAACTATTGCGAAGTTGAAAGAGAAAGGTCATCCTGTAGCTTATGTTGGCGATGTAGTAGGTACAGGCTCGTCCCGTAAGTCGGCAATTAACTCTGTATTGTGGCACATTGGCTCAGAAATTCCTTTCGTTCCCAACAAAAAAGCTGGTGGCTATATTTTGGGTAACAAAATTGCTCCTATATTCTTCAACACTGCTGAAGATTCTGGTGCATTGCCTATCGAATGTGATGTAAGTAAATTAAATACTGGCGATGTAATTACCATCCATACCTACAAAGGCGAAATTACAAACGAATCTGGAGAAGTTGTTTCTACCTTTGACCTCAAACCCGACACTATTATTGATGAGGTACGGGCTGGCGGTAGAATACCATTATTAATTGGTAGAGCATTGACTGATAAAACTAGAGAAGCACTGGGCTTACCCGTATCTGAAGTCTTTACTCGTCCTTCTCTGCCTGAAGACACGGGCAAAGGTTTTACTTTGGCGCAGAAAATGGTGGGTAAAGCTTCTGGTTTGCCTGGAGTCCGCCCAGGCACTTCCTGCGAACCCTTAATGACTACCGTTGGTTCTCAAGATACCACAGGTCCAATGACGCGGGATGAATTAAAAGAACTTGCCTGTCTTGGTTTCAATGCAGATCTAACTCTACAAACTTTCTGTCATACCGCAGCCTATCCAAAGCCCGTGGATATTGACACTCATAAAAACTTACCTGACTTTTTTGCTACTCGTGGTGGGGTAGCTTTGCGCCCAGGAGACGGTATTATTCACTCTTGGTTAAACAGAATGTTGTTACCCGATACAGTAGGTACTGGTGGTGACTCCCATACTCGTTTTCCTTTAGGTATTTCCTTCCCTGCGGGTTCTGGTTTAGTAGCTTTTGCAGCAGCATTAGGGGTAATGCCTCTAGATATGCCCGAATCGGTTTTAGTTCGCTTTACAGGAGAATTACAGCCAGGAATTACCTTGAGAGATATTGTGAATGCAATTCCCTGGGTAGCGATTCAACAGGGCAAGCTTACCGTTGATAAGAAAAATAAGATTAATGTCTTTAACGGGCGTGTTATGGAAATGGAAGGCTTACCAGATTTAAAAGTCGAACAGGCTTTTGAACTTACTGATGCTACTGCCGAACGTTCTTGTTCTGGAAGTACTATTAAACTAAGCGAAGATACTGTAGCAGAATACTTGCAATCAAATGTGGCACTATTAACCAATATGGTTGCTCGTGGCTATGGTGACGCCCGCACTATTATGCGTCGTGTTGGTAAAATGAAGCAGTGGTTGGCTAATCCCGAACTCATGTCTGCGGATGCTGATGCAGAGTATGCAGATACGATTGAAGTTAATCTTAGCGAAATCAAAGAGCCTATTGTAGCTGCCCCCAACGATCCTGATAATGTTAAGTTGATGTCAGAATGCGCTGGAGACAAAGTAGACGAGGTGTTTATTGGTTCTTGTATGACTAATATCGGACACTATCGTGCTGCTGCCAAAATTCTTGAAGGAGAAGGTGTAATTAAAGGGAGACTTTGGATATGTCCTCCTACTCGCATGGATGAAAAGCAACTCCGCGAAGAAGGTGTATATGGTATTTTCGCTGCGGCAGGCGCACGTACTGAAATGCCTGGTTGTTCACTCTGTATGGGCAATCAAGCCCGCGTGGAGGACGAGTCTACTGTCTTTTCTACTTCCACCCGCAACTTTAATAACCGCATGGGTAAAGGCGCGCAAGTTTATTTGGGTTCAGCTGAGCTGGCTGCTGTCTGTGCTTTGTTGGGTAAAATCCCGACTGTAGGGGAATACATGACAATTGTGAAAGAAAAAGTTGCACCCTTTGAGAGTGATTTATATCGTTACCTCAACTTCGATCAAATCGAGAATTTTGAAGATGAAGGTAGGGTAATTGCTTTGGAAGATATGCCCAAAATCGAGGATATTTTAGGTATGCCTGTATAATTTATCCTCTAACCCCTCTTCTTTTAAGGGAGGGGTATTTAATAGTTTTCTTTAATCTCATTTTAAAAAACAGCGATCGCGAAGCTAGTCGCTCTAAAAGTGCCTTCAGGCTTAACCGCAAGCATATTTTGCATCTTGTCCGAAGGTGTATACTTTAGAAAAATCCTTATGCTGGGAATAATTAAAACAAGAAAGTAGGAACAAAAATTAATTTATCCCTACACACCCTAGAAAATTGAATATTTAATTGCTGCTTACACTTTAATTGCCTTTCGTTAGGGTTATAGCCTGTACCATCGCGATCGCTTTCATCGCTTCAAAAGAATTGCGATTTGATGAACCTTCAATTGCTTTAACAGCTAAATCCTGCACCTGCTGCAGGGACGCATCTAGCTGTTCTGATAGTTTGCTAATTCTAATTCCTTGGTGTCTAATTGTCTGCTCTAAAGACTCAATACGTAGCTCATAATTTTTAGTTTGTCCTTCAATTTCTCTCGCCCTAAGATCGGCTTTAACTTTGGCTTGATATGTACCAATTCCTTTCCCTTCTTCTTTTGCCTGTTTAATTTTGCTGCGTAATTGTTCTTCAAAAGCTGCAACTTTTTCTTTTGCCTCTGTATATTCTTGCTCTAATTTGGCAATTTCAGCTTCTTTTTCTGACCATTGTTTTTCGAGTGTTTGACAGCTAGACTCTAGTTCCTCTTGTCTAAGTTTTTTCTCTTGATTATATTCTTCTTCATCCAAATCTCTAGCTAAGTCTAAGTTATATTCATATTCTTCTTTTTCTCGCTGTTGAGACTTGCGATATTCCTCATTTCTAGTTTTAATAGCTCTATTTTGAATTTCTTTTTCTTTTGCCCAAGCTTTATTTAAAGTTTCAATTTCTTGGCGATCGCTTTCTTGTTGCTGACTTAGTTCTTCTGCAAATTTTTTGGCACTTGCTTGATATTGCTCAATTAGACTATCTATAGTTGATTCTTCAATTTTTTCTAGCTTATGTAATTCTTTTAATTCTAATTTTTCTAAAGTAATTTCTTCTCTTACTTTTTCTAATTGAGTTGCTTCAGTAATTAATTGTTCTGACAAGTTACTAACAGCTCCACCAAAACCACTTTGAATTTGTGCTAGAGAAAGAATTGTCTGATAAATATCTTTATTACTATTTTTATTAACTGGTGATGATAAGTTTCTAAGGGTTGATTGATTAGCAGGTTTGCTAGCTACAGGAGGAGTTTTTGAAGCATTCTTTAGCTCAGATTCTAAGCTTTTCTTCTGCTTTTCTATTTCTTTGTATGCCGCTAAAATTTCTGCTTTTGTACTTTTTGAGTTAATTGCCATAATATTTGATTACTAATTACTAATTACTGATTACTGATTCTGAAACGGTTATATTGTGAATACTGCTAACTATTTATTGAAACGCCTGCATTGCTAGATTTTGCGCTTGAGTATTAACATCTTGCAACTGGGCAGTAATTTCGGCAATTTGTTGAGTTTGTCTCTCTATTACTGCTGTCAATGATTCAATTTTTAATTCGTATCCTTGCTGGTTTCCAAACCATTCTTTTTCTTGCAATTCTGCTTCTACCTTATACTTGCCATCAGCTTCCTTAATAGCATTACTTTTTGCTTTATTATATTCTTCTTTAAGCTTGGCTTCAAAGCCATCAATTTGCTCTTTGTTTTTAATAAATTCTTTTTTATTATCAGCCAAATATTTTTCTCTTGCTGTCCAGTCCTTATGGTTAATAGCTTTTTTTTCTGCTATTTCTCTTGCTTGTAAACGTTTGTTTTCTTCATATTCATCATTTTCAATAGTTCTTTGACGTTCAAGTTCATATTGATAGTCAGCTTCTTCTTGTTCCCTATGTTTTGTTAATATTTCTCTAGATTCTTGAACTCTAATCTCAAATTCTTGTTGTTCTTTTTCCCAATATTTTCTATTTTGTCCCATCTCTTTCTCAACAGCTTCTATCTCTGCTGCTGTTTTGGTTTTCAAAGATAAGATCTTTTCTTGATGTTCTTGATTTAAAATATGCAGCGCATCAGCAACCAAACGGACTTGATTTAATTGTTGTAAATGCTCTTTCTCTACGGCGATCGCTTTTTTAAGCTCATTTAGTTTGTCCGATTCAGCAGTTAAGTTATCTGCTAATTCATTCATTACACTTCCAAAACTTAATTGTAGTGAAGCCATACCATTAATAATATTGTCAACAGTATAGCCTGAGGTTTTATTTAATAGCTGCTGGGCTTTAATTTTTTCAGCCTCTTCTTCTTTAGTGGCTATTTTAGATTCGCTTTTTTGATACTGATCCAATAATTGATTAAAGGCTTTGCAAATAGCATCTTTTCCGTCTCTTACATTAGGTTTATTCACAATCTTCCTCCAGAACTGTTTATTTTAGGGTTTATTGCTTTAAGCATTGCTACAACTTAGACTGATAGCATCCAAACGCAGGCAATTGATTTTTAAATCAACTATGTAATCATCATAAACAAAATTGATTTTTAAGTCAACTGTTTATTGATTATTTAATCTACACAAAATTTTGATGCTCTAGTTAAAGATCTTAACAACCCGATCTATATGAGGCATAGAAGAAAATTACATATATCTAAGACATATCCAGAATAAACCGCGGTTAAAAGCTAAGTAGAGCTACATAAGCCTAAGTAAAGCTATATTTGCCCTATAAATGGACTAAAAAAGAAAAAACAGCCCACGTATACATAGACTGTTTAGACTAAATATTTAATTTTGATCGATTAGTTATTGAAAATCTTTCGTTTTCGCTTTCTACACACCGAAAGACTTACCACAACCACAAGTTTGAGCCGCGTTAGGATTAGTAAAGTCAAACCCACCGCCAATCATTGCGTTGTTATAGTCCAAAACCAAACCATATAAATATAAGAGGCTTTTTGGATCGCAAACAATTCTAAATCCATCGTAGTCAAATACCTCATCGCTGTCTTGGATTCTTTCTGGCTCTTCAAAGTCCATCATGTAAGACATTCCAGAACACCCCCCCTGACGAACCCCAACTCGAAGACAAAGCTCTTTGTTTCCTTGTTGCTCCTGCAACATCTTAATATGCTTAAAAGCTGTGGGAGTGAGTTGAATACCTCTTTCAATAGTTTTGGTAGCTTCTGTCATCTTTGTGGATAACTCCTTCTAGATTTGTACTAAATTAGTAAAGTCAATGGCTGTATATAATTGCCAAAAATTTACTATGAGATTTATATATTCTTTATTTTAAGTTCTTTTACTCTCGACGACTCTAAAAAAAACTCAGCTCGGTAATACCCTAAAAATTTTATGTCCCAAAAATCTAGAAGCTTTAATTATTGATCATTTGCTAAACGGAGAATCGAACAGTCTAGCAACCGTACAAATATGCTTAACTGTCCAATTCTCCTACCTAGGGACTCTATTCCGTAACGCTGTTAACGCTCAAAGGCACTAAGTCGCCGTAGATAGTAAATCCAAGAAGCATTGGTTCATTCTCTTGAATGAGCTTACCTGTAAGAGCACAACTCTCATCTTTGCGAGCAGTTGCATCCACAGTAGCGCGGATATCAGAGCGAGCAAATTGAGGCCGATAATCCCCAGATTTTTGATGAACATAGTTCCAAAGAATATCTCGAATTAGAGCCTGATAACCTTGATTACCGGACAGCTCTTTGAGTTTGTCTTTGAGACTGCGCTCTAGACGAATACTCGTAACTTCCATTTCCGTTGTAGACGTGCGAGTTAGGGTTCGCATTTTTTTTTCCTCTAGATACTAGACATATACGGTAATATAAGTGTAGTATTAAAAACGCAGTTTGAAAAGGCTTTGCGAGAAATTTAATGTTCTTTTTATCACTCTTACCACTTGTATCCAATATAGCGCACCCAGCCATTGGTTTGCGGGGGTTTCTTGGTCAAAATTGCTTGTTTTTACAGAATAGTGATGAACAAGCATATTTATTAAGTTTCAATCATATAAAAGCTTGTAAATCACAATATGTCAAGGATTGCGGAACGTGGCTCAATAGTTATCAATCGGAACAAAGACTAAATAGCAGGGTTAATAAGAGGCAAATAAGCATCTTAAAATAAGTAGTTATCTTAATAAAAATTAACTAAACCCTGCTGGTTGGAATTCGACAGCAGGGGTTTTTTATTGTTTGTTTTTATTTTTAGCTAGGTTCAGCAAAACATTAAGGACGTGATTTGCATC
>CAKZYI010000117.1 GCA_937884735.1 uncultured Pleurocapsa sp. | reverse complement strand
GGATTGAATAATATCTTAAAAGCTAATGGCGCGACAGCTTTGCTGCGCCCAGAGCAAAGCTCTGGAACGAACAGAGTTCGTTGCTAAAGGCTAATGGCTAAAGGCTAATGGCTATCTAAACCAATCGATTCTGTTAACCCGAACTCACGTTAATAGCTAAAGACTAATGGTGACAGGTTAAGAATATGTGTTGTTTGTCAACTTGCTTTATTAGGTATAAAGTTCATGACTCCACATAAAAAGATCCATCGGGCATTAACATGATGGAAACTCGACCAATTTTAACTTCCCGAGCAGATTTCTCTTCAAATTTAATTACTTTTTTCAAGCAGACTGGCATTACAGCATTGGGTGGAAAAGCCCACCATTCACCATTACGTAAAAAAAGATCGCTATAACCATTTTCTCTGCACCACTGCTGGCAGACTCCACGAACTGCATTAGCTAAATTGGTGTAAGTTGGAGTCATTGTAATTTTTGCTTAGTTTAATTTTTGCTTAGTTTCTAAGAGAATTTTCAATTCTATAGTCATAAACTCTAGCTCCGACAATTGGCTCAAAATCTCGACAATTATGTGCATTTTTAGTTAAAGCTTGGCAAGGGTTAACTGCACATTTTAATTCCTGGTAATCAACAAAATAAACACAATTGGGACAGGGGGTATTATGCCATAGTTTGTATTTAGTAATTTTATTCTTTATCTCAATAATTGCTAATCTTAAAAACCAAGCAAACATCAAAAGCAGCAAAAGTGGGCAGCTTATAACCCCTAATATAATCATAATCTTGGTAAGCAATAAACTACAAATCATATTTTTTTATTAGCCAATAACTTAATTTAGCCAAATAATTTGAAATAAATTACTTTCTGGGAAATTATATTTTAGTATTGGCGTGAATGGAGAACTTTTACTCATTGTTAGTACTCTAAAAAATCGAAAAAGTTGAAAATTCAAGGAAAAGCAGTAACCAACAGCAAAACTGTTTGTTACTGCTTACAACATAAGGAGAATAAAAAATATGGGGCTATTAGTCTGTGTTTACCTGAGAATTAGACTTTTAGACTAAAACTGGCTGTTTTTCCATTTCTTCGCTGTAATTACCAACGCTGGCTGCACTGTTTAATTTGGCTCTTTGTACCAAGATTTTTTGAGCCTCCGCTACTTTTTCTGCTTTGCAACTCCAATGGTCTAATGCGGGTTGTTGGATAGCACGGGCATAGGAAAAGGTTACGCGCCAGGGTAGTTTGGATCGCAAGTTGGCATTCATGTAGTTGAGATGGGCAGAAGATCTTTCTTTACTTTGTCCGCCAGACAGGAAGGCAATTCCAGGTACAGCAGGCGGTACTGTATTTAAAAGACAGCGAATAGTTTCTGTGGCAACTTGCTCGACATCTGCTTGGCTAGAACAATTGTCGCCCGAAATAACCATACTAGGCTTGAGATTCATTTGATCGTAAGCTACTCCTTGCACATATAGCTGACGAAAAACTTCGTGTAAAGTACTTTGAGTTACCTCGTAGCAACGTTCAATAGAATGGTCGCCATTAATCAATACTTCAGGCTCGACAATAGGTACCAAACCTCCTTCCTGACATAGAGCTGCATAACGAGCTAAACCATGAGCATTGGCTTCAATACAGCCGTCGCTGGGAATAAGATTGCCAATGGTAATGACTGCCCGCCACTTAGCAAAACGCGCACCCATCTTATAATATTCGGCAATGCGATCGCGTAAGCCATCTAAGCCTTCGGTTACTTTTTCCCCAGGATGTCCAGCATAGTCTTTTGCTCCCGTGTCTACTTTGATTCCAGGAATCATTCCTGCCTCTTGCATTACCTTGATAAAAGATACGCCATCCTTCGTAGATTGGCGAATGGTTTCATCGTATAAGATCGCTCCGCTAATGTAGTCGCTAAGATTTGGAGCAGTTAAAATTAATTCTCGATAAGCTCGACGATTCTCTTCAGTAGTGGCAATACCTAGTTTTTCAAATCTCCTATTACAAGTACCGTTGCTTTCGTCCATTGCTAAAATACCTTTGCCTTCTGACATCATCATTTTAGCTGTATTTGTAAGCTCTGATACATATTGATTAGTCATGGTTTTTTGGTTGAAAGTTACTAAAAAAATAATACAGTTAATGAAAATATTTTGCAATAAAAATCAAAATAAAAGTTTAGAGGAAAATAACCACAATTTTTAGTAAAGTTTTAAGAGAAAGAAAAAATGATCTATAAATCTATATTATTTTGCTGTCATTTTACGGAAAAATACCCTGGCGATGTTATAAAATTATAATTATTGAGAATTATTTGCAAGATATCAGGCAATGTCTCGTAAGAATTCTAATAACAGAGCTAAACCAGAAATTTTAACTAAACAATAAAATTATGATAGCCAGTACGTCCCCTCAAAATAAGGCTCAGATTCAGGAAATAAAAGAAATTGCGATCGCGATCGCAATTAAAGACTTTTCGCCTCTAATGATCACAGAGAGCTTTGTTAAAGAAAACGAAATTGTCAATTCCGATTGGAAGCTTACTCAAGCACCTTTTACTCATCACCATCGCTCTCAATTAGCTTTTGATAGTAAGGTAACGATTCTCGCTCAAAAAAATGGAATTGCCTTCATTGAAAGAATTAACGAAGACAACACTCAACTACAAATAAAATCCGTAGCCGATAAGTGCGTTAATAAATTAACTGATGTTGAATATCAGGGAATAAAAATAGAGGCTAAAAAACTAATTCCTATCCCCAATAATGATGCTGCACGTAGTTATCTAACCGAATTTTTAGTAGCTTCTGGTGCGTGGCAAGATTACGGTCAAGCACCCGTCAAAACAGGCATCAATTTCTTGTACGATCTTGGTCGTTGCAAACTAAATATGGCTATTAGCGAAGCAACAATCAAACAAGAAAATACAGAAAAATCTTGGGAACAAGATATGGGCGGATTACTATTTTCAGGGACTTTCAAATATCCCCCTTTCGATAAGGCAAGAATAAGCCAAACAAAACAAGCGATCGCAAACTGCCAACAAGATTGGCAAGAATTTAATCAGATAGTAGATCGGGTATTTCTCAACCAAGACAATGGTATCCTGCAAAGATTTTTGTTTGTATAGTACGCCTGGTGTGAATTAAAACGACGTAAAAAATAGCTTCTAATGTAGATAATCATCTTCTTAAATAATTTTTAATGGCTAATAGCTAATAGCTAATGGCTAACTATTCGTCTTCTTTCTTCCCAAGTTTCTCGTTGCTTAATGAATCGCCAGCTATATCTAAAACCTAACGTAATTGCAGAGCCATTATTCAACCAATGGTATGCTTGGTCTTACCTAATTCCTCCAGCTACGACAGCTAAATATATAGCTAATTCCCATATTAAAATCATGGAATCTTTTATAGCTGCGCCTCAAGTTCATGTTTCGGCGTTGAAAAATCCTGCCATGATTGGAGCACCTTTTATAAACTATGGTGTCGATCGCGTGTGGGAAATAGAGGCTTTATTGGAAAAGACGAAAATAAAGCAAAAGGATTTGCTAGATTTGGATTTGGCAATTACCAAACTAGATTTTGTGCTGAGAGATTTAGAAGCTGGATCTTCTTTAGAACCTTTATACGAGAAAGTCCCTGAAATTCTCAAGGGTTACGTAGAGCTAGTATACGATCGCCATAATAATACAGGTATTCGTTTTATAGAAGGCTTGTTGTATCAAAGTTTGCTATACAATCCTGATTCTCAATCGATATTACTACATTTAGATAATCCTGATACTCGTTCTTTTGTTTTGAGTACTCCCCGTCTATCTAAAGAAAATAGTTTGCAAATTAACCTACCATTTTGCGATCGCAGGTGGGATAAACTGTTTCAAATGGGAGAAGTACCCCAAGATTATCAACAGATAAGTAAGGAGTTTAATATCGGCGAAGCAGAAGCAGATATTTTTCAGTCATTTTTTACCAGCGACGTACCAGCTCCAAAAACAGCTTATAAAGGTGATGATGTCAGAATTCGTTACTTTGGACATGCTTGTGTATTAATTGAAGCGAAGGGAGTGAGCATTCTCTGCGATCCGTTAATTCCCTATCAAAATTCAGCGGGAATTCCTCGTTACAGTTATCAACATCTACCCGATAAAATCGACTATGCCTTAATCACCCACAATCATCAAGACCATGTGATGTTTGAAACCTTACTACAAATTCGCCATAAGGTTAAGCATTTAGTAGTTCCCAAAAGTAATCGAGGCTCCCTAATCGATCCTTCCCTAAAGCTGATTCTGCAACAGATTGGCTTTAGCAGTGTAATTGAGTTAGATGAATTGGAAACAATCGATCTCGACCTCGGACAAATAGTTAGTCTACCCGTTTTAGGCGAACATGGAGATCTAAATATTAGTGCCAAGAATGCCTATCTTATTCAACTCCAGAGTAAATCAATTTTGTGTGCTGCTGACTCCAATAATATCGAACCGCAATTATATAGACATCTACACAACTGCTTTGGGAATATAGACATCATGTTTATTGGCATGGAATGCGATGGTGCAGCTTTTACCTGGGCTTACGGTGCTTTACTTGGCTCTTTTATTCCGCGAAAAATTGCCGAAACCAGGCGGTTAGATGGTTCGGATAGTCAAAAAGCGATCGCCTTAGTCAAACAGTTTAATCCCCAACAGGTTTATGTCTATGCTATGGGACAAGAACCTTGGCTTACCTACATTACCTCAATTCAATACACTCCTGATTCCAAACCAATTGTTGAATCAGCTAAGTTAGTAGAATTTTGTCGCCACCATAATATTGCTGGTGAAGTGCTATACGGTAAGAAAGAAATTGTTCTAGAGCAATCTAGGCAAAAAAGTGCAGTGCTTTTAAATAGTGATAATAATTTAAAATCTGATAATGCTGAAATAAAATTAATTGAAGAAGATATTGAAAATAAAAAATTTATCGATTATTTGTATCGTCTCGATATAAAACTATCCCTAGATAAAAACGAGCTATGTATTGATGCTCCAAAGGGATCTCTAAACAAAAACTTAATTGCCGAACTAAAAAAAAGGAAACCAAAAATTGTTAAGTTTCTCAGCCACTAAAACTTCAACTAGATGTTAGCCATTAGCCATTAGCCATTGGCTATTAGCCATTAGCTATTAGCCATTAGCTAATCTCATTTTTATAATTTATCCATTAATTTATCCATTTTGAAGTCAATAAAAAAAGTGAAATGACTATTGCGATCGATAACTTTATCCAGCAATTAAAACAGCTAGGTATCAAGCTTTCTCTGGATAAAGACGATTTATCTATCGATGCGCCAAAGGGGATTCTTACTAAAGATTTGATATCTAAATTAAAAGAACACAAGCTAGCTATCATTGCCTATTTAAAAGCCAAAGGTAGAAGCCCAGTAATGACTATTGATAAGTTAAAAGCTGAGGCGTTTTTGGCAGCAGATGTTCTTCCAGAGCAAATAGTTTGCGATCGCTCCTCAACAAAAAATCAATTTATTCTTTTGACTGGTGCAACGGGATTTTTGGGCATATTTATCCTGAAAGAACTATTGCAGCAAACTGAAGCGGATATATATTGCTTAATTAGAGCGCGAGATCTTGATTCTGCCAAACAAAGAATTAAATATAATTTACAGCTTTATTTATTGGATGAGGGAATAGATTTTCATCGCATTATTCCCGTTTTGGGAGATCTATCCCAGCCCAATCTTGGCGTGATTCGAGAAGTTTATGCAGATTTGGCACAGAAGGTAAATTTAATTTATCACAACGGGGCTTTCGTTCACCACGCCACCCCATATCAATTGTTGAAGCCTACCAACGTATTGGGTACTCAGTCGATCTTAAAGTATGCCTGCGAACAAAAGATAAAGCCAGTTCACTTTATCTCAACCATTAGCGTTTTTAACTTTGATAGTGCAACCAAAGCCCTTGTTGTAAAAGAATCTGACAGAATAGAAAAATATCACGCCCCATTGGGGGGTTACGCTCAAAGTAAATGGGTAGGAGAAAGATTAGTTCGTATTGCAGGCGATCGCGGACTACCTATTACTATACACCGTATTGGACCTGTATCGGGCAGCAGCAAGACTGGAGTATTCAATCAAAGCGACTTTTTATATCGCCTAATCTTGGGATATGCTCATTTGGGTAGTGCGCCAGAGGGTGAAATGTTGTTAGACATCTTACCTGTGGATTTTGTAGCTCAAGCTGTGGTTTGTCTTGCTCAACAAAAATTATCTTGGGGGAAAGCCTTTCATCTAATCCACAAACACCCCGCATCCTCTAACTTATTATTTAATCGCCTCAGTGCTGCTGGACATACCATCGATCGCATTGATTATCAAAAATGGTACGAACAGTTAATAGGTATTGCAAAGGATTCCCAAGACCATATATTATATCCTTTAGTATCTTTGTTTTCTGCTAGTAATTCAGGAGAGGCTCAAAGCAAGTCTTTTAATTTAAAATTCGATAGCCAAAATGTGTCGGAAGGTTTAGCACAATCTTCTTACGTATGTCCTGCAATTGATGCAACACTTGTAGATACTTATATCTCTTATCTAATAGATCGAGATTTATTGCCGAATTGAAGCTAGAAATTGGAAGTAACAAGGTAGTTGTAAATTGATAGCATTATTATTAAAAAAACGCCCTTTTTTCTTCTGCTCACCTAACTCAATATAGAAAAGTTTTCTAATTAAAAATTTATATCATTCAAAATTATGACCGTTTGTATTCAAAAACCCAGTGTCGATCTGGTAAATCAGACAGCCCCTAAAAAAAGCACAGTAAACTGCACGAAAGATGGCTATACCTTGGTTGCGATCGATCCGAGGGTAGATAACTGGGATGTACTGATTGCGGGAGTTAACCCCAACAGCAAAACAATTCTGCTCGACCACAGACGAGATAGCATCGAGCAAATAAACGAATTAATCCAAACATATCCCAACGTTCATAGTCTCCATTTAATATCTCATGGAACTCCTGGTAATCTACAGTTAGGTTCTGATAGTCTAAATATTGAAGCTTTAGATCGCTATCAAGATGTATTAAAGTCTTGGTCTAATTATTTTGGTAACGCATCTATATACATCTATGGTTGTCAGGTAGCCCAAGGAATACAAGGGCAAAATTTTGTGCAGAAACTGCACGAGCTTACCAACGCAAATATTGCAGCATCTACCAAAATAATTGGGAATTGTGATCGAAGTAGAAATTGGCAATTCGATTATTATCTTGGGGACATAAACCCAGAATTAGCTTTTACGTCTACAACCCTTGCTAGATATTCAGGTACTTTTGAACCTATCGTTAGTTTTTCCACTACTCCTGAAACTCTCATAGAAACAGAAGGTACTTTATTTAACTTTAACTTTGAACTCAGCGAAGCTCCTCCAGAAGGCGGTTTGGTTGTAAGCATCGATGGTAATGTACCTGAATCTTTGAGTCAATTGGATTTATTTGCCATTGACGTACAGGGGGGAGATTCCCTGGAGGGAGATTTTGATTTTTCGGGCTTTAGTATCAACATTACCGAACAAAATGCAACAGTAAGCGTACCAGTTTTTCTCGACGATGATACTAGCGATGCGATCGTTAATGATAATACTCCTCTTACTCCCGATGATTTTGAGGTTACTTATTCTTTGC
>CAKZYI010000116.1 GCA_937884735.1 uncultured Pleurocapsa sp. | reverse complement strand
CGCATTCTATATGTTCCGCATGTACTTTATGACCTTTGAAGGTGAGTTTCGCGGCAATGATTCGGGTATCAAGCAACAGTTGATGACTGAAGCTGGACTTGCTTTTGGACCTGGAGCAATGGATGCTAAAGAAGGCGATAGTCACAGTCATAGTGAATATCCCCATGAGTCTCCTTTGACTATGGCGTTACCCTTGGTTATTTTAGCCATCCCTTCAATCTTTATTGGTTGGCTAGGTCGTCCTTGGGATAATAACTTTGAAGAGTTCATTCATGCCCCTGGTGAAATGATTGCCGAACATGGTTTCGACAAGAGTGAGTTTATTACTATGGCTGGTTTGTCAGTGGCGATCGCAGTAGCAGGTATCATTGTGGCACTGTTGATGTACCGTACTAAAAACATCGACCCCAGCACTATTGCCAAGAAAGTTCCTACTCTTTATCGTTTTTCTCTCAACAAGTGGTATCTTGACGATCTTTACAACAAAGTATTTGTCACTGGTATACGTCGCATCGCCAGACAAATAATGGAAGTTGACTATCGCGTTGTAGACGGCGCAGTTAATTTAACTGGTTTGGCAGCAGTACTTAGTGGAGAAGGATTGAAATACTTGGAAAATGGTCGAGCGCAATTCTATGCCTTGATTGTTTTTGGTGCAGTATTAGGATTTGTTTTGGTATTTAGTTTGGGCTAAATAGTCACCAATTATTGATTGTTAAAGCGATCGCTTTTTTGCAGAGAAAAGGCGATCGCTTTTTTTATTACTCTTAAAGTTTTGAGATGCCATTAATAGTTATGTTACCAATAAATTTTGGGCAAGATATCGATATATAGCCGTACAAAGTCAAAATCTATGTTGGCAGTGCGACACAAAAAAATATTGATTATATCGTGATGAATTTACCCAAAAAAACCTCCAATCTCCAACAAGAGTTGAATATATATTTGACTCCCAGAGAATCTTTTGCTGCAATTATGCTGTCTGCAGTTGCTGTGGATGGATATATGGCAGAAGAAGAGTTGCAAAGTTTGATGGTAGCCCTTAAAAGAACAAAGCTATACAAAGATAAAACGAAAGCAAATATTGTTGGCACTTTAAACAAGCTGCTGAGAATTATTAAAACCTATGACGTAGACAGCCTGATCCAGTTAGCTTTGCCTAACTTACCAGACTATCTTCATGAAACAGTATTTGCTTTGACAACAGATATAGCCTTGTGTGATGGTGCAATATTTGAAGAAGAGTTAGAGATGCTATCTAAATTATCTGCAAGTCTCTCAATTCCTGAAGATACAGTTAATCAAATCACCACAGTGATGATGATTAAAAACAAAGGCTGATCAACCAACAATTAATTATTAATTATCGATGGTTGTAAGAGATATCCGCTTTTCCAAACGCTCAAGAGTACGATTATTTTCTTCGGGCGTACCGATAGAAATTCTGATCCCACCACCTGTATGGCGAATTAAAGTTCCTTCTGTTTTTAAAGATGCCGCGATCTGAGCAAGAATTTCATCTTGACTATCGTCACTAATGTTTTTGAGACGAAGATATACAAAATTAGCATCACTCCGCCACACTTGAATGTGGCTATTTTTTTGTAATGCTGAATATACTCGTTTTCTTTCTTCTATGATTTCTTGAACCAGTGGTAAAAGCAGTTGGCGTTGCTGCAAGACCAATTTTGCCGCTATTTGAGAAAAGCTGGGAAGATTGTAAGGCAAACGGACTTTTTCTAGTACCTGGATTAATTCTGGATTGGCGATCGCATATCCTACACGATGAGCAGCTAATCGAAATGCTTTGGAAAAAGTACGCAAAACAACCCAATTTTGACGCTGTGCTAATTCTCCGATGACGGATGTTTGAGAAAATTCAAAATAGGCTTCATCTATTACCACCAAAACATTGTCTGGTAGACTTCTCAACCAATCGAGTTCTTTTTCAATTAAGTTATTGCCCGTAGGGGAATTGGGATGTACCATAAACACCACCCTAATTGGTGGGTTTTCTGTTTGCTCGATCGCCTGTTGTGCCGCTGTTAAATCTAGGGCAAAGTCAGTTTCGTTTCTTGATACTGTAACTACGGGAATTCCTAAAGTTTTGGCTAAAATACCGTACATAGAAAAGGTAGGAGTCGCCACTAAAATTGAGCCTTCTCCTCCCAAACAAGTAGCAATTAAAATTGAGCGAATTAATTCATCCGAACCATTTCCCACTGATATGCAATTGCCAGTTAGACCGTCAGCCAAACCTGCCGATTCAGTAGAATATTCGGCGATCACATTTTTTAACTCCGTGTGACTGCCATCTGGATAACGATTTGCCTCTATTTCTTGCTGATATATCCAGGCTAGCTTAGATTTAATATCTGCGGGTAAATCAAGGGGGCTTTCATTTGTATCTAAACGATCAACAATAGCTGGACTTTCTCCTCCTGAATGGGACGTATATGCCTCTAAGTGAGCCAAGTCGGAGCGAATAAAAGATGTGCGATCGCGCATGGTGTTTTGAAGTCTATGTGGAGATGTAAATTATAAAATATTTAGTCTACATAAAACTAGTTTTGCAATACAAACAGTAGATTTAGATCGCCATATTCAGGGATTAATTTTGCGATAATTTATTTCTTTGCTTGCGGAATAGCCTTTTATAAAAGTTGTCCTTAAATAGCATTTGCTTGTGAAACTTAACCAATAATTCTTTAGTCTCTTCGTAAGATAATTCTTGAATTTTAGCTGCAAACACTTCGTGCTTGAATTCTTGTTCTAAAGACAACTGATTAGACTCGAAATTCATTATCTAAACTCCTGATGTGAGGAAATTAACTATTTAGATTAAGACAAGAACAAATTTAACGAAAACTGAAGAGGATTTAATCAAGTGGGAGTAAAAACTATGGGTTACAATCTCTTGAGCATGTTAGCTACCAACATACCAGAATATAAACAGTATATTTGGCTACGTTCTTGGTTATTCCTTAAGAAAACATTAAATCATGATATCAAGCAACATCAAAATTCTTTTTAAACATTCATTACCTAAGATTTTTCTATTCTGCTGATTTCATTGCTTATAAAATAAAAGAGTAAATTCAAAAAACCGTTTAAAAAGGAGAATCACACCAATGAGAATGCTGCACACTATGTTGAGAGTTGGAGATCTAGATAAATCGATCGCTTTTTATTGCGATATTTTAGGCATGAAGTTATTGCGTCGCAAAGACTATCCTGGTGGAAAGTTTACTCTAGCTTTTGTCGGTTATGGAGAAGAAAAAGAGAATAGCGTTATTGAGCTTACTTATAATTGGGGTGTAGAGAAATACGATCTAGGCAAAGGATACGGACACATTGCTTTAGGAGTTGATGATATCTACGGTACTTGCGATCGCATTAAAACTCAGGGTGGTAAAGTTAGTCGAGAACCAGGTCCTATGAAACACGGTAGCACTGTAATTGCCTTTGTAGAAGACCCAGATGGTTACAAAATTGAATTAATTCAGTTAGGTACTCAAGGATCGGCACAAAAAAAAGCCGCCGCGACAGCATAAATCTGCAAATGCTCGATTGCCATTGTTGATTGGAAAAAAAGAAAGTAATATTACTCTTCGATCGCGTAAAAGCTAAGGGTAGTGTTGCCATAGGTTTTGGTGCGGTATATTTCTAATCCTGGTATCTGCTTTGCTTGCCAAATTTTAGGATTGTGTTCAACAGCGATCGCACCTTCTAAAGTGACTAAATTAAGGGAAGCGATCGCTTTAAGAACAGGTAAGTATAGATAGCTATCATAAGGAGGATCGAAATAGATCCAGTCAAATTGCTGCCCTGCTAATCCTTTAATTTTGACAATTACATCCCCTTTGATTACTTGAAAGGATTGTTCTGGTTGAGCAACCTGCTGCCAGTTTTGCTCAATAATTGTGCAGGCTTTAGAATACTGTTCTATACCAACTACTTTGCTCGCGCCACGACACAAAGCTTCTGCACCCATTGAGCCATTTCCCGCACACAAATCTAACCAGCAACAGTTAGTAATGCGACCTCGCCAAATATTAAACAGTGCTTCCCTTACTCTGGCAGAAGTGGGACGAGTTCTTTGTCCTGGAACAGTCTTTAGTTGACGATTTCCATATATCCTCATGTTTTACAGTATATACGCGATGTGCAACTTGTAGAGATGATTAATCTTCTCCCCCTTATAAAAGCCAGCCCTCCCCCAAGCTTGGGGGAGGTTAGAGGGGGCTGGAACTTTTAAAAGTTCCACAGAGCGTAGTATATATTTAATTTTATTCAACGATCTTTTGTAGGTTATATAATGGCGACCGAGTTTATATCTATATTAGCCATACCTAGAACTGGAACTAACTATCTTTGTGGTTTGCTAGGGAGATTCTCTGAAATAGATTCTTTGTACGAAATTTATCACAATCAGGCAGTTTACCTAGGTAATCAACAGCTTGCTCAAAAGATAATAGAACATGTTAATCGCAAATATCAGCTAAAAATCAAAAACCACAAAGACCTTAGATTTATCAATTTTGTCAATCATAATCCTCAAGAAATCATTAAAATCATCAGGCTATATAGTACTAGTAAATATATCAGCTTTAAGATATTTCCTAATCACTTATCTAAGCAAGATCTAAGCAATGTGATTATCCAAAACAAGCAAATTAAAAAGATAGTGATCCAGCGTAATTTGCTAGATGTATATTTTTCTCTAAACTTTGCCAAGATGACAGCAAGCTGGAGCGATCAAGATACATCGAATTTAAGGTTGGATTTCAATCCAGATCATTTTCTCAGTTGGTATACTTGCCATCAAAAGTATTATCAATTTATTGAAGAAGAGTCAAAAAATCATCACTGCAAAATTTCAATACTAAAATATGAAACAATTCATCGGTGTCAAACTAACCGTGATAAATTTATTTTTATGTTCGATTTTTTAAGATCTATTGGTTTGCAAATTGCAGAAAGTAACTTATCTACAGCACAACAAAAGCTAAGTAACTTGAGAGTCAAACAAGATAAACGTCTTAATATTATAGATAAGGTAAACAATCCTGATTTATTAACTACTACTCTCCAAAATAATAAGCTCGAATTTTTACTAACCTAAAACTCTTTAAATAATTTCAATTACGTCATGATCCAATTAATAAGGTGTGACTTTAAATCCCTCAAAAATAGTGGTAAATCCTTTTCCTTGAGGAGAAGCGCACATTATTCCCACTTCTAGAGTTTCAGTCGAAGTCAGATAAGCAATTCTCAACATTGTATATCGTTGGTTGTCAATCGAATAATCTATCTCCATTGCCGAACCTTTACTATTAATTCTCAGCCAAATTGCAGGAGGGTTATTCGGCATTGGGACAACAGACCAATCAGAATAATCGCGAGTAACCACTGCGCTAACGTGCTGTACTCCTTCAACTAATTCAATTCCAAATTTAAGCCAGTTTTCCTCATCCAAACGCACCATCAAACCCGCTTGGTCGTATATATCCCGATATTCACCACTAATTTTTACGGTAGCAACAAAGTTCCCTGTAACCTTCTCATAATAAAAGTGTCCGTTATCTCTGATAAATCCATAATGAGTTTTACGCCAAAAGTCAGTATTACAATCTGAATTGACCTCAATTATATTATTGCGATTGCTCCAAGAATTAGGTTCATTCAGCCATTTCATAATTTTAGTAATTATCGATTAATGAGAGATAAAACAGAAAGAGAAAAAATGCTCGATGGCGAACTGTATTTGTCAACAGACGCAGAATTGACTGCAATGAATATCAGCGCGCGCCAAAAACTTCACTATTTTAATTCTTTTGCACCCAAAGAAATAGATAAACAGCAAGAAATTGTTTTAAGTTTATTTGCCAAAATTGGTTTTAATTTTACAATCAGACCGCCTTTTTACTGTGACTATGGCTGTCATATTATTGCTGGGGATAATTTATACATCAACTACGACTGTACGATCCTCGATTGCAATATGGTGTATCTCGGCAATAATGTTTTGATTGCTCCAAAAGTTCAAATATACACGGCATATCATCCCATAGATCCCCAAGTAAGACTGTCGGGAAAAGAATTAGCAGCACCTGTCAATATTGGTGACAATGTATGGCTCGGTGGTGGAGTAATTGTCTGTCCAGGGGTTACTATTGGCAACAATGTAACTATTGGTGCGGGTAGCATAGTGACTAAAGACATACCAAATAATGTTGTAGCGGTTGGTAATCCTTGTCGGGTTATTAAAAAAGTGTGAGTTTGGCTATTATTTATAACTAAAGCATTTTTAAAATGGCAGATATAGCAATCCTATTTGAAACTAGAGAATGATTGGTTATAACTGTCTTTTGTCCTAAAGGATTCCTAAAGGATACCGCTGCGCATAACCGCTCCGCATATCATTAGACATACTCCAAAATGATTTAGGGTTGCTATATAACAATCAAAAACATACCCGATCGCCTTTATCAAAAAATAAAAGACACTTCTTGGCAAAATCGACGCATTATTAATGCTGAAGTTAATTAATGCTGAAGTTATTGTTTGCTTAGAGGACAAACTACTAGGATCTAATTCTTCCCAAGTAAGTCTTAAACTGATACGCCTTACTAGATCCTTAACCCAGAGATATTTTTTAACTGAGTCAGAAATTTCAGATCTTAAACGAGAAAGAAGAGTTTGATAGTTGCAGATAATATAATAATCTAATTGCTTACTTACTATAATTGACGAAAAATTCACTAGACTAGCAGAATTAGTTTATCAATCCGACAGTGATTGAGTTGCTCCTTATCTATGAATCTCGGAGTTTTGTAATATATTGGTTTTGTACTTAAGAAATAATTATTTGTCTTTGGCGGATGTAAAAACAATAATGTTTCAAGCCGAAGATTTAATGAAGATGAAGGAATATGAAATTGACTACGAATCAATTTTTTTTTAATATCTTAATGCTCACTTTCTGCAGATGATTATGAGTATATAGCTTTACCTCAAAAGCTAGATATTAATTTGGTAACGAGTGATAAAAACATCTCAAAGTCTTTTCCAAATATTACTATTTCTCTCAAAGATTATAAAAGATAATAGCAACATTTATTCCACATAGTAACCAAAAAATTATTGAGCAAGACGATGATGGTGAATAACACTTTTGGTGGCAAAAAGATTATCTTTTTTCACAGTACTGCATTATTGAGTTTAAAATCATCTGGAACAAAGGAATAAACTACAGCATCGTGAAATTTATCATGGATTAACAGCCTGTTTCTACTTATTCCTTCTCGACAAGCACCTGATCTTTCTGCAACGCCTTGGCTATCAATATTTTTTACTGAAGCTACAATTTCGATGCGTTTTAAATTCAACTGTCGAATACCATACTCGACTACTAACTTAGTCGCGATAGTTGCATATCCTTTTCCTGTATATCCAGTCCTCAACCAATAACCTAAATTACCAGACCAAGAGGACAATCCCATAGTAATACCGCAGCCACCAACTATTGTACCTTGGCGATCGCGTATACTAAAACCAAAATTTTTTTAAAACAATTTCATTAGACTCAAGCATAAGATTAAGATCTATAGTGAGCAAAGCAATAAAAAAAGAGGCTAATCAAAAGAGTTGATATCTTTCTTTGCCTCTTCTAGTTTTCTGTCTGTAGAGCTATTATTTACTGACGTTACGCAGAACAATGAAAAATAGATAGTTTCAATGAGTAAGAGCAACAGACTAATTAACCCTTTACCCTTTAACCGTTTCCCTGTCCTAACAGATTAATTAGTGCGTAACATCAGTTATTTAGTCATTATCTATCCACCACAGGGGAATACCATATTCATCAGTTGATGAGTAACGGGCAAAGTATCCACAATCATCGCAACGCACAATAACATCATGTAAAAGATGGAATATTTTAACATTCCTCTTGCCAATTGATTGTTAGTGGGATCTTGTTTTAATTCCCAAGCTTTGTAGAGAAACTTGTATCCGAGATAAAGTGCGATCGCTCCATAAAGAATAGTCAAATTACCAATAGGATACATCAACAACAAGCTACAGGGAACTACCAAAAGGCTATAAATCCAAATTTGTTTAACAGTAGCTTCTTCTCCTTCCACCACAGGTAACATTGGTACGCCAACTTCAGCATAGTCTTCCTTGATCATTAGTGCCAAAGCCCAAAAATGGGGAGGAGTCCACAAAAAAATTAGCCCAAACAGCAACCAGGGAATAAAGCTTAATTCTCCTGTTACCGCAGCCCAACCGACTAGAGGAGGAATTGAACCCGCTGCACCACCAATCACAATATTTTGAGTAGTGTGGCGTTTTAGCCAGTGGGTGTAGATGAGCATATAAAATATGATGCCAGACATTGCTAACAGTGCGGATAATAAGTTAGCAAAAATCGTTAATTGAGCAAAGGAAAGTGCGCCTAAAACAGCAGCAAAAATAAGGGCGTGACGAGGCTGTACTCTGCCAGAGGGGATAGGACGTTTGCGAGTCCTCGTCATAGTGTAGTCAATGTCTTGATCGTAGATGCAGTTTAATACTTGTGCTGAAGCTGCTGCTAATGTTCCTCCTATTAGAGTAATCAACAGCAAAAATGGACTGACTCTTCCATCAGAAGCAATCCACATGGATGCAGCGGTAGTGATTAATAGTAAGGGAATTATACGAGGTTTAGTTAGCTGATAATAACTTTTGATTACTTCAGAAAAACTTTGATTACTGCGGGCTAGACTTGTCCCTGTCATTATGATTATTCCTAAGATTGACTTTTGTGTAGTGTGGAGTTGTAAAGTAGTGAGTTTTTTGTATAGATAAGGTGTTGGTATGCCTCGCCTCTACTTTAGGTTGCTGCTTGAGAATCAGCTTTATCTCTGATTGCTAATACCGTAAAGGCAATTAATACTCCTAATAAACTTGCTCCTACTGCCTGATGAGTGACGGTTAGGGGTTCAACCTGTAAATGCAGCTTAAAAGTAGCAATGCCCAGTAAAATTTGTAGGCTTACCAAACCTGCTGCACAGTTGGCTAATACTCTTAAACTTCTGTGTAAACCAGGGGTTTTCCAAGCAAACCAGACAACAGCAACAACTGTTAAGGTTGGGGGAACAACTCCTAAAATATGAGCGTTCATCACATTACACAATTGTGACCCTGCAAAACACTGGTGTAATGCCCATTGAGAGCCAACTAATCCACCCAAAATGCTTTGCATATAAACCAACACTGCCGCACTCAAACCAAACCAGCTTAATTTCCCTGCTGCTTTTGTTCCTTGATAAGGTAGCAAGGATGTACCGATGATGATTAGAGTGCTAAAGAACAATAATGCCGTACCCAAATGAGCCGTAACAATATCGAAACGTAGTAGCTGAGTTACAGTAAGCCCGCCCAAAATTCCTTGGAAAACAATTAAGAATAAAGCGAAGGTGCTAGCCCAAGGCAACCAAGAGGGCAATTCTTTGCGATACCACCAAGATAAACCCGACAAAGCGATCGCACTTATCCCAATCAGTGCTGCATCTAGACGATGAAACCACTCTAAAAATACTTGAAGATTCATCTGTCGTGTTGGTACAAGCTGACCATAGCATAGAGGCCAATCAGGACAGGCTAATCCCGCATTCATAACTCTGGTGGCACTACCTACTGCCATCAAAAGCAATGTTGCGATCGCAATTTTCCAAACTAAACGACGAATCCAAATTTGTGGTTGAGATGATGTTTTCTTCGCATTACTAATGGTTGGTTGAAAAATAGATTCGGTCATAGCACACTCGACTAGGATAAATGAGATAAAACTTTACTAAAGTTAAGAGTAGTCGCTTTAATTTCAAACTATAAGCTATTTTTTTTCTAGTTTATTCTTTTGCTTCCTCTGCTATCACTCTAACTATGTTTTCCTAATAGTTTTATCTTTTTAGATATTCTTCAGATTAGGGTACAAAACATCCTCAATAAAACTTAAGATACATAAAGAAAAAATTAAATTTGACTGACAAAAATAAACTTATAGATTAAGCCCACTGTAAAGGATTTGCCAATCCCAAATAAAAGCTAAAGAATTTATGTAAAGAGTGATGAATTTGCTCCTACACTAGTCTATCGTCTAGTAATTTGAACTACCCTAATAAGTAGACCAAAAAATATTTTCGTAACTGAAATTTTAGTATTAATACCATCAACAATTCCAATTAGAAAGTAATAAATTGTAAACAGTCAGAAAATAAAAAATCAGTTAATACTGGTTTCCTGAAAACACTACCCCATATTTATTAACGTGAATATTCCTGGTAACATAATCACTCTCATCGCAGGAGTTGCGATGACTCTTATTAGTCTGTGGTATGGACAAAATCACGGTCTTCTTCCTCTTGCTGCATCAAAGGATGCGGGAGATGTAGACGAACTGTTTAATTTTATGATGACTATTGCCACGGGTCTATTTCTTTTGGTAGAAGGAGTTTTGGTCTACTCCTTGTTTAAATTTCGCCGTAAAAAAGATGATACTACCGATGGTCCACCTATAGAAGGCAATGTTCCCTTGGAGATTGTTTGGACTGCCATCCCAACCGTAATTGTTTTTATCCTATCTATATATAGTTTTGAAATCTATAACCGTATGGGAGGATTAGACCCCATGGTGGCAGGAGATCCAGGCCCCAAACTGGCTCACGCTCATCATCATGGACAATTAGTAGCTTTGAGTCCCATTATAGACGTAGCTTTGGGTTTGGGTGTTTCTCCAGATTCAGATCAAGGGATCGCTCCTCTAGAAATTAAAGTCAATGGGATTCAGTATGCTTGGATATTTACCTATCCAGAAAGCGGCGTAATTTCTGGGGAGATTCACGTCCCCGTAAATCGTCCTATAGCTTTGACTATGACTGGAGGGGATGTTATTCATGCCTTTTGGCTACCTGAAATTCGCATCAAGCAAGATGTAATCCCAGGAAGGGAGACTAATTTGGTCTTTACTCCCAATAAAGTCGGACAATATCCTGTAATTTGCGCAGAATTGTGCGGAGCATATCATGGGGGCATGAAAACACAACTTTATGTCCAGAGTGAAGAAGAATATGCTCAATGGATTAAAGACAATACTTTTGCCATGAATGATAATGGCGAATCTGTAGCCATGAATCCACCATCCAATCCTGATGCTGAATTTTTAGCATCCTATGCTTCAGACATAGGCGTTGATGCCGATGCTTTAGCACAGTTAAAACCATGAAATTCTCTACTTTAGTAGTAAAGCAAGCCAGTAGGAATTAGGGAGTCCCTAATTCTAGAAAAGCTATTAGCTTTACTGCTAATAGCTTTCTGAACAAATCAATTAGATTTCATAATAGTTACACCAAGAATGAGTACAACACTAGAAAGAAATACTCCTGTCTCGCCACCACCACCAGAAAAAAACGAACACCGTCAAAGAAAGTGGTATGAATACTATGGATATAGTACCGATCACAAAGTGATAGGAATCCAATACCTCGTTACCGCTTTTATTTTATACTTTATCGGTGGTGCCCTAGCTGAAGTTATGCGGACAGAGCTAGCTACCCCTGACCCTGATTTTATTCAACCCGAATTTTATAATCAGGCAATGACAATGCACGGCTCTATTATGTTGTTCCTCTGGATTATTCCAGCAGGGGCTGGATTTGCCAACTATCTCATTCCTTTGATGATTGGAGCAGAAGATATGGCATTTCCTCGTCTTAATGGGGTGGCGTTTTGGATAATTCCCCCTGGAGGAATCTTTTTCCTATCCAGTTTTTTCTTAGAATCGGGTACAGCTCAAGCTGGCTGGACATCCTATCCACCTCTTAGTTTGATTAGCGGTACTTGGGGTGATGAGATTTGGATTCTGAGCGTATTTCTATTTTGAGTATCCTCTATGTTGGGTGCATTTTACTTTGTCACCACCATTCTTTTAATGCGAATGCCCGATATGGACATTCACAGCATGCCCTTATTCTGCTGGTCAATGCTGGCAACTTCTGGCTTAATCATTTTGGGTACTCCTGTCTTGGGTGCAGCTTTAATTTTGCTCTCCTTTGACTTGATTGCGGGAACGGCATTTTTTAATTCTGCGGGGGGTGGAGATCCGGTGGTATATCAACACATGTTTTGGTTTTACTCCCATCCAGCGGTAT
>CAKZYI010000115.1 GCA_937884735.1 uncultured Pleurocapsa sp. | reverse complement strand
GGTAAAGTCAGGGCGTGTTACCCTAGTTGGCTATATTCGTGTAGGTAGTGCGCGTTTTAACGTCAATATTCGTGGGGACGTTTCGGAAGTCAAAACAGCTATGGCTGCGGGTATAGAGGCGGTAAAGAAAGCTGAAGGAGCGACCTTAGAATCTTGGGTGATTATTCCTCGTCCCCATGAAAACGTATGTGCAGTGCTGCCGATTGACTACACAGAAGAAGTAATGCCTTATTTCGATCGCGTTGAAGGCAGAACTTTACCTGTCGCTCCAAATTCATAGTTTTGATTTGAGTTAATAATGAATAATTATTAGTCAATAATTATTCATTTTTGGATAGTTTAGTTAATCAATGAAAGCTTTCTTTTTAAAGCTCTAACATAGAGAAAAATAGGAAACTGATAGTATTCAATGACAAGCCAAACCACACAGAATAAATGGGCGCAAAAAGTTAGAATAGTCCAGGCTAAAGGCAGCCAAGAAAGAAAACTGTCAGGTGATGCTGGAAACAAGTACATCCCCGAGCCGATAATGGCAGTTGGGAGTAAAACAAACCCGATAGCTACAATTACATAAGACCAGCCAATTTCTAACCCCTCTCGATGAATGCCCTTCCAGGTTTTTCCGTTCCAATACCAGGTTAAAGGTAGTTGGCTATCTGCCATCTTAAGCAGTTGCTTCTCAAAATTTGTGGTAAAAATGTGCTGGCAAAAATCACAAGAAAAAGCCTCCATTAAAAGCATTTCGGATACTTTTCCATGACGACATACTGGACAAGAGTATTCCCCTTTGATATGAAAGCGATTAAATTCAGTCCACTCTTTCTGTAGGCGATCGATTCCAGATTTTTTTTCGTGATGGTTAAAATGACTAGCTTTAGACATACTATTTTAAACGTTACTGATTTAAAACATGAAACTTGAAGATTGTTGTTCGTAGCAGATGTAAATAAGATGTTAGATACAGCTGGTACGCTTTGAATGTGGCAACAGCATGGGGTTAAATACAATCTTAAATAAAGAGCCGTCTAACCATGCTCAAACTATTGTTTTTTAGCCTTTAGCTTATCGAACTGCCAACAAGACGTTACTTGTCAGAAAATAAGCAAGCAGTTCGGTTCAATTTATCTTCTAGAGGTGAATCAGTTAACTCTTTACAGCGTCGCCTCTCTACATGCTAAGGTATCCCAAGCTTCAAAGATGCTTTTTGCCAAGATTGACTAACAATATAAATCAAACTGTTACTACTATGATTTAGTCTAACTATTTACAGTTCAGTTTATCTGTTTTGCTCAATCTTTAAATAGAAAATTTTAAGCTTAAAAAGTAATTATAACGAGAGTCTTATATTTTCCCCCAATTCATTTTGTATTTGATATAAATATCAATATTAATTAAATTCTCAACAAACTTTCGTTGCAGATGTTTATCAGTTATTAGTTAATGTCAGTTCGGGTTAACGGGATTAGTTTGTTAGGGTAGCCTTTAGCTATTAGCTATTAGCCTTTAGCAACGAACTCTGTTCGTTCCAGAGCGAAGCTCTGGGCGCAGCAAAGCTGTCGCGCCATTAGCTAAGAGTTTATTCAATCTCCTAAATCTAAAAACTCGCTTGTCCAAGGTGGTTTTTGAGTTGTTTGTGTAGCAAGGCTTTGAGCTTCCACGCGAACTGACGTTAACTAAATCTGTTATTAGTTTTTCGTATCTTGCTTGAAACGTCCCAAGCGCGATCGCTCTTTTGGCGAGTATTAATCGGCAATAATTTAGCTCAGATTATAAATCTTTGATTAGGATTTGCATCTGGGCTATAGATATAGCCTATTCGGAATACTTGGATAAGCTCATGTACAGCATTACATATTAAGGTTAGGAAGTTTTGAATCCAGAACAAATGCTATCTAATTACTTTTATCCTTCATCCTTGCTCGTTGTTCCTTGTAGAGTTGTTTATAGTCGAGATAAACCTCTTCCCTGCGATGCAAGGGTTTGGATAGAGGTTTTGGGAGTTCATCTAGACTTGATGGCTAGTTGATATTATTGGTGCGTAACATCAATTATTAATGATATTCCTGAGTATTTTTACTAAGCCAAATTTGCTGTTGTGGTAAAGGTAAAGGTATTCCAGATTCTTCAAAGGCATTTTTAACCCGACGACGGAATTCACGAGAGACTTCCCATTGTTTTAGGGGTTCGGTTTTAAACCAAAGTCTAACGACAAAACCACGTTCGCCAAAATCTTCAACCCCCAATACTTGAGGTGATTCGATTATTTTTTCTCGACAATTGCAATCTTGGTACATCAAAGTTGCGACTTCCTCACCAAGTGCGATCGCTCTGTCTACACTGGTTTGATGAGCAAAAGGAATCCTCAAATCCGATCGCGACCAACCATTAGAATGATTAGCAACTAGAGTAATGGCACTGTTAGGGATTGTTATAAGTCGTCCTTCTCCGTCTCTCAATTGGGTAATTCGCAAATTCAAATTTTCTACCATTCCTCCCACTTCGCCAATAGTCACCACGTCGCCTACTGCATATTGGTCTTCAAGGACTATAAGTAAACCATTGATGGTGTCTTTAATTAAGTTCTGAGAAGCAAAAGAAAATGCCAAACCCAGAACCCCCGCGCCAGCCAAGAAAGGGGCAACATTTAAACCCAAAACAGACAGGGCAACAAAAATACCTACGCCAACCCACAAAAAAGTTACGACTCCTTTGAACAAGCGAGAAAACGTGTTAACTCTTACCTGTAGTCTATGACTAGTATCAGGAAGAAATACATAGCTATTGGCAAAGGTATTATTACTTATAATATAATTTGTTTTGGCGATCGCAGCATAGCTCAAGCGAATTAGAATATAGCAAGCTGAGACTACTAGAAGAAGACGTAGGGGAATTCTGAGTAGGGTAATAATCCACAGTTGAAGTAGACGAGTTTGGGGAAATAAACTCAATATAAGTAAACTTCCTCCCAGCCAAACTAGGATTTGAGCTAATTGTAGGAGTCGATACTGTGCTTCTTTTATATTAAACTTTTTTCCTTGTTCTAAATGATTGTCTAACGGGGCGATTTCAATTTTGGGATCGAGATTAGCTTTTGCCTGACGAGAATTTTTTAGCCAATGAAACAAAAGTCCGCTGATTAAGCTCATGGCTAATAAAATACTTCCTGCTATTTTGCCTTGCTTCAACAAAAAAGATTTTTCTCTTTCTTGTTTAGCTTTTAAAAAAGCCTGGGTTATTTTTTGAACTACTTGTTGTGCGTGAAGCTGTAATTTAACACCATGAACAATAGCATCGTTACTATTAAGCGAGAGGATGGGAAATTCTTTTTCCTCTAGGGTAATATAAATATTTTGGAGATTATTATCTGCCTGATTAAAGACTTTCAAATCAGAATTGTTTTTTTGCAGATATAGCTTTTTGACATTAGCCAACCTTTCTTCGGTATATTTAATTCGTTTTGGCAAATTAGAGGGTCGATCCGATAATTCAAATACGCAACGACCATCTAAACGAACACAGGCAGAAACATTAATATTGCCTGAATTACGGTCTAGCTTAAAGGTTTCTAAATTTATTTTGGGTAATAATGGTAATTGCCCTTGGACAGGATGGGCAACAATAATTGTTAAGGCAATTGCGATCGCTATAACCCAAGAAGGAAAATATTTTCTAACCATATTACTCCCACATTTAATAACAGCATCATAATTATGAGGGATAAAGTAATTAAATGCAGGAGTTGAAAATCACAGTCTTTCTAAATAGAAACCGTATGGTTATAGGTTATAGGTTATGGGTTATGGGTTATAGGTTAACTATGAGCGATCGCAGCATCGACTTTTTCTGAATTAACCTGTTGCAATAGCTTTTCCTGGGCTTTAAATTCTTCTAGTTGAGCTTCTATTTCGTCTTTAACGATTTGACGATATTCTAAGAAGTGTTCGTTGTGGGCGCACATGGTTAGATAGTGTTCCCATACTCCAGGGTTGTGACGGATAATGCTAAATAAATGATGCCAGAATTTCCAACGAGTGTTGCGTTTAAAACCCTGTCGCCAGACTACAATAGCCAAGGCTTTCACATCTACCCAGGTAGGCATAGCAGCAGCAGATTCGTGCTTGGGCGTACCTAGTTTAAGAAAGCAACGATGTACCCGATCTAAGTAAGTCTTGGGTTCATATAGCGTCCAAAAAGCTTTAATATATTCTTGAGCAATATCTTCGATGGGACGAGTAGGGACAAAGTTCATCAAGGTAGTTTGATTGATATCTAGTCTCGTGCTATCTCTCAAACGTTCTTCTTTTTCCAAACGTTCCCACAATGCAGTTAGGGGTAGAGCTTGCAACATACCAAACATGGCAGTAGGAATAGCTGCTTCTTCGACAAAATCAATAATTCTTTGCCCTGCACCTTTTTTCTCCCCATCAAAACCAATGATAAAGCCAGCCATCGGGCGCAATCCAGCCTGAATCATCTTATCGACAGTTTCGGCTAGGGAACTACGGGTATTTTGAAACTTTTTAGTTAATTGCAGGCTAGATTCATCAGGAGTTTCGATACCCAAAAAGACAGCATTAAAGTTGCACTGCACCATCAATTCCATCAATTCTTCATCCGCTGCTAAATCTACCGAAGCTTCGGTATTGAAATCGAAGGGATATTGATGTTCTTCTTGCCAAACTTTCAATTCTTTGAGGAACAGTTTAACGATGCGCTTATTGCCAATAAAATTATCATCCACCATAAACACCGAACGTCGCCAGCCCAATTCATAAGGATAGTCTAGTTCTCTTAAAAGCTGTGCTGGTTCTTTGGTACGGGGTTTGCGACCATACAAAACGATGATATCGCAGAACTCGCATTGAAACGGACAACCGCGAGAAAACTGTACCGACATCGAATCATAGGCATCTAGTTCTAATAAATCATAACGGGGTACGGGAGTTGTGGTGACATCAGGCTTTTCTACGGCGCGAAAAGTTCCACTGGTTTCTCCTTTTTTCAATGCTTCGACAAATAGAGGAAGAGTAATTTCTCCTTCATCTAGAATTAAGAAATCTGCCCCCGCAGCCTTTGGTTCGTCAGGCAAAGAGGTAGAATAAGGACCACCGACTGCAACTAATTTATCTCGTTTTTTTGCTTCTTTAATTTGTTCGAGCAAATCTTGCTTTTGGACGATCATTGCCGAAAAAATAACCAACTCAGCCCAATCCCATTCTGCTTCGGTTACTTGACGAATATTGCGATCAACTAATTTAAATTCCCACTCTTGGGGTAAAATGCCCGCTACCGTAAGCATTCCCAAGGGGGGTAATAGCACCTTGCGATCAACTAATTCCAAAATTTTGTCATAAGACCAAAAGGTTTGAGGAAAAACGGGATAAATTAATAAAGCTCGCATAGTAGTAAACCCTCACACATTATGGGTAGCATATTTCGTTATGTATGAGGGTAGCGCAATCTTCGTTGTTTGTGAAAGATGTTGCTGATTATCCAACTATTAATTTAGCTATTCAGTTATTGTCTCAAAAGCGAAATCATCTGCCGTTAGATTGGTTATTCCTTGGACGGTAATAATATTGGAATCAAGGTCAATGATAGTGGAATTGTCGATGATACTTACCCAATCATCACCATCATCGAGTATGCCAGAGTAGTTGGTGTCAAGGTCATCAAATCCGATGGCATCACTCAAGACAATAATTTCTTCTCCTGGTTGAAAATCAACAATAGTTTGGGTACTACCAGTAATTAGCTCGTCATCAACATCATTCATTCCCGTAGGATATTCTTCTCCCGAAACATCATCAGTCTGAACTTCAAAAGCACCAATGTCTGTTACGTTATTCCCAGTACGTTCAAAATTTTCCCCTCGCTGATCTGTAGATAAGTCATTGTTATTATTACCAGAATCGATCGCTTGACTACATTCTAGAAGTGCTTGAGTTTCCGTTGCACCGCCATTGTCTTGCAATTCTCCTAGGTTTGGATCGAGAGGATCTGCTTTTGTACCAAAAATATCGCTGTTTGCTTCTCCAATCGACTCATCAAAACCATCTGCATTCCCAATTAAATTGTTGCCATTGCTATTAAAGTTATCTTCTCCACCTAAATCGCTATCGTTGACGTTACCAGCCACAATGGTACTGTTGAGGTTCACCGAGCCACTATAGGAATTATTGGCATAATAGTTAACTATCGTTTCATTTTGATAAATTCCTCCTCCGTCAGTTGCACTGTTGCCACTAACTGTACTGTTGCTTAAATTCGTCTCGGAAGATATGCCGTTGTAGATTCCGCCACCGTTATTGCTAGCAGAATTGTCACTTATGGTGCTGTTGTTAATATTTGCCGTAGCACCAGATACCCTAATGCCCCCTGCATCTAATTCTGTGGCAGTATTACCGCTAACCGTACTGTTAGTAATATTTCCTGTAGAGTTATTGATGCTAATGCCCCCTGTATCTATGGCAACATTGTCGCTAATAGTACTATTAGTAATATTTCCTGTAGATTCGTCTATACCAATACCACCATAGGCAAAACTAGCTTCGTTGCTAGTAATCACGCTATCGGTCAAATTAAGTTCTGTTTGGGTACTATATAACCCGCCTCCAACAAAGCCCGAATAGTTTTCGCGAATTGTGCTGCCATCAATATTGACGGTAGCAGAATCGGAATAAATTCCCGCACCGAAGATAGCTTCATTATTGTTTACGTCGCTATCTGTCATGTTGAGACTAGAAGAGATTACAGAAATTCCTCCGCCTCCAGCGGGATCGCCATAGGCATCGAAAACGATAGAGTTACCTGTAATGTTGCTACCGTCTATAATAGCGATCGCTCTATAATTGGCAATACCTGCGCCGCTATCATCAGAAGTGTTGCCACTCACCGTACTGTAGCTTAACCCAAGCTCGCCAAAGCTGTTGTAAACACCACCACCATCTTCTCCAGCAGAATTATTGCTAATTTCACTTTGAGTAACAATTAGCTTTCCTTCTCGGTTTATGATTCCTCCACCACGACTAGATGCAGAGTTGTTGTAAACCTTGCTGTAGGTAAGATTGGCTTCTCCACTATTATCAATTGCTCCTCCAATAACCCCTAGGTTGTCATAGATTTCTGTATAGATAATATTGATTAGACCACTATTGGCGATCGCACTGAAGCTATTGTTATAGATATAGCTTTGACTTATGTTGGCAACTCCGTTATTAGCGATCGCGCCACCAGATCCAGCACCATTATTGTTAATAATACTGTTATAAACATTGAGCATCCCTTCATTAAGAATACCGCCACCTATATCTGCACTATTATTGCTAATATTGACCCCAGAAACAGTCAAATTTTCTTGGTTTAGAATACCTCCTCCAGTTGCGCCGCGCTCATCTGGAACAGCCCTTCCTTCTGTAATATTTAAGCTTTCGATAGTGACATCTATCGCATTATTATCGTCACCATCATTAATATTAAAAGCCCGACTATTATTTTGGGCATTTATAGTTATGTTTTCTCCAGTTATATTTTTAATAGTTACTGAATCTTCAATTTTTAATTCACCTTGAGTAAGCTCTATAGTGCTACCCGAAAGATTACTGTCAAAAAGAATAAGATCCGCACCTTCATTACTATTTGCTAAAGCGATCGCTTCCCTTAAAGACGTTCCATAACCATTGCTTTCGCTATTATTTTCATCTTTAAGAGTCGTGACCGTAATCACATTAGAATTAATATAATCTGCTTCATTTTCTGAGTTTTGGTTAGAGATAGAAGTATTGGACATAATTTATTTGTTTACTTTTTGCTTGGTACAATAATTGGCGGTCGTATCGCTTAAGCCCAGTAACTATATTTAAAAAATTATTGTGTTGCAGGTTATTTGTTTAGATGTCTTACGAGATTTTTTAATTTACAAAAGCAATAATTAAATATATGAAATAACTCGCTTTTGTTTCAATAAAATTTAATGCGATCTCACACTTTTTCCAAAGCAGACATATTTGAATAACCGCTAATAATGAGACTATTATCTTTTGACATTTAAAAGATCCAATTACTAATGTCTTTACTGAATCTTTAATTAGATAAAAAGAATTAGTAAAGATTCCACGAACCACTTAATCATCGATCCCCGACTGTTGCAATTTAATACACAAATATTAAATCTTTCTTAAAATAGTAGCCATTGCTACAAACTATTTAAGATAATGATTTCATGAAATATTTTGAAACTTTTAGAGGTTTTGACAAATGAGATTACAAGCATCTAACGAAAATCTATCAAGTGTAGATAAAGCATTAGGATTTACATTGGCGGCTTTTTCTATGTTTGTGGTCGGTTACACTGCAACCCGTGCTTTTCTTAGCCAACCTCAAAACCCAACTGTAACTTCTGACAATGGAGATATGGTGATACCTCATCAAGCCGCTCTATGGAGTGATTTTGGCAACTAATTATTAAAATAGTTACCTCATTTACTTCATAACTCACAGTAATTATCAACTCTAATAATTAAATTAATTTTTATCGAAAGCATTAAGTCTCCTGTGGTCTTGATGCTTATTTTTATGTCTATACCAGTAAGGATTTGAAACAAGTTTCATAAATTTTGAAAATCACTCTGATTGGTAACTGTAGAGTTCAACTAATCAGATTATGGAGATCTTAATTAATAATCCTATTTCTTTGATGTATGCTCCTTACTTCCTCGCTTTTTATGGTGGAGTTATTGTCAGCGTGGGAATAGTCGCCAATTTAATTATCCAAGGAAACAAAATAGGAACAGAAGCAATTCCTACCCATCCCGATCCTTATGAGATTGCTTATTTACGCGAAGGAGAAAAAGCAGTAATTGAACTAGCTTGTTTGAATCTAGCCCAAAGAGGCTTAATCACAACTGAAGTTAATCACATAGAGAATATTACTGGTGATGCGGTCAATACTGCCATGGTTTCGGCGATTGAAGAAGCCGTCTACGATTATTTAGCAACGCCTCGGACAGTTGCAGCCTTAACTAATAGTCTGAGTTTAAAAAATGACCTTGCCATACACTGCCAAAAATATAAAGATTCTCTAATTAAACAAAAATACCTCAACTCAGATCTCAAAAGATATATTGTCGGAGGGATAGGTGCGTTTATTGTTCTTAGCTTAGGTAGCTATAAAATGATTTCTGCATTGTCGCGGGGACACCATAATATCTTATTTTTATTGATAATGGCGATCGCAGCAACATTTTGGTTAGGAATTATTTCAAGTCCTCTCTATAGTCGTCATACAGCTAAAGGTAAAAAGTATTTAGCCAGCTTAAGGCAAGTTTTTGGTAAATTGCCTAGCGGACTAAAAACCCCTCCTTCTCAGCCAGACTACAACACGGCTTTGTTGACAGCTTCCCATAACCTGGGAGCAATTGAAAAGAGCAGCACCGAAGAATACGCTAGCTTGATTAACCTCTTCACTGTGAAAAAATCCTTGAGTAGCTCAAGAAGTACTATTAGTAGCTCAAGCTATGGCTGTTCTAGTTCGAGTTGTGGAAGTAGCTGTGGTGGTGGCTGTGGCGGTTGTGGTGGCTGCGGTGGATAAAGCAATGAGTAATAAGTAATGAGTAATGAGTAAATTAGGTGTCGGAATTGGTTATAGAGAGGAATTTAGAAGCGAATTGTTTTTGCATCGAGATGAGGTAGACTTTTTAGAGATAATTGGCGATCGCTATTTAAGGGCAAACCATTATTTACAGCAGGAATTAGATTTATTAAATGCCAGTTTTCCTCTTGTTCCTCATTTTATTAATCTCTCTTTAGGGAGTGCAGAAGGAATCGATTCAGATTATTTAAACAGAGTTGCAAAATTAGTTAATCAACTCAATCCCCCTTGGTGGAGCGAACATCTTAGCTTTACCCAAGCAGGAGGGATAGATATCGGGCATTTATCACCTCTCCCCCATACCAAAGAAGCTGCTGATGTTGTCTGTCGCAATATCGCCCAAGTTCAAAGTCAAATTGATGCGCCTCTGATACTAGAAAATATTACCTATATGGTCAATATACCTGGAGGAGAAATGAGCGAAGCCCAGTTTATTTATGAAATATGCGATCGCACTAATTGTGGTTTGCTATTGGATATTACCAATCTTCATATTAATAGTATCAATCACAGTTACAATATTGCGGAATTTTTGGCGCAACTTCCTCTAGAAAGAATTGTACAGCTACATTTTGTTGGGGGGCATTGGCACAATGACATTTTGATCGATAGTCATTCTACTGTCACCCCCGATGCAGTGTGGGAATTAATGCAAGAAGTAACTTCACTCACCGAAGTTGATGGTGTTGTCTTAGAAAGAGATGAAAACATACCACCGTTTATCGAACTTGCTAAGGAATTGCACAAAGCTAAAACTATCCTCAACTCTTAATATTTATAATTCTTTCCTTCAAACTATGTCTTTAATAACTGTACAACAAGCACTTGCACGAATTTATACCGACAGCAAACTACGGGATGACTTTCTAACGAATCCTGATGTAGTTGGGAGAACATTAAAACTCAACTGCGTTGAAATTCAACAGTTAAGTAAGTTATCTAAGAAAGAAGTAAATATGTATGCAAGTTCGCTTAGATATAAACGTTTGGGGGAAATTCGCCAGCTATTACCCCTGACAAATAAGGTATTGGGCAATGAATTAAACAAACTGTTTTTTCAATATGCTCAAACCCATTTACCCCAAGGAAATAAAAAACATCTGCAAGATGCGATCGCATTTACTAAATTTATTTTAAATACAGTGATAAAGGATGTTAACCCTGACTGGCTATGGGATATTGTGAAATACGAACAGATGTGGTTGCAAGCATTAGATAATCAAAAATTATTGATGCACAACCGTTTTAACTATCCCGTTTGCACTTTGATTGATAGTTTACAAGCTGCCAATTTTGCACCTAAATCAAAACAAAAAGCAAACATCACCATTTGGTTTAGATTATCTCAAAAACACAGGTGGCATCATCTAACTCTTCCTGTGATTGACTTACAGCCCATTAAGCTTAAAATATTTTAAAAAAAATCGAGGGAGTTTCATAAACTTTTTCATTCTCCCTGATAAGTAAGTGTAGAGTTCAACAACTAACTATGACTACTTATAACAATTCCATTTCTTCGATCGCTCGTCCCGATTTTTTGAGTATCTATGCGGGGATAATAAAGCGCATTGGAGAGGCAAATAATTTAATAACTCCAGAAAGACAAGAATCTTTGATCGACATTTCCCAGCAGCCGAGTTTATATGAAACAGCTTATTTAAAAAATGGAGCGGAGGGAATTATCGAAATAGTCTGTGAGGATTTACTACGTTTGGGATTTTTAGGAATAGAAAACGACTTGATTAGAGTAGCTACTTATTTTAAACATACGTCTCATCTAGAACCTTTAGAACAAGAAATTTTTGACTATCTTCACGTACCGAAGACAATAATAGAATTAAAAGAAAGTCCAGAGCTAAACAAAGCGATCGCACCTCATTGTCAACAATATCACCAGTCTTTAATTAACAAAGGATATTTACGTTCGGGTTATAAAAAATATTTAACAGTAGGTTTTGGTGGGTTAGCTATTTTAGTCTTAGCTATTTTAAAGCCAATGTCAGGATTATTAGCTAGCTACCGCTACATCATGCTGTTAGCGATGGTAGCAATGCCTAAAGCTAGTTTAGCGATCGCAGCTACGGCTTGGTTTACCACCAGATCCAAATCCGCTTCTCTTAAATTAACTTCTAAAGGAAAAGCATATTTAAAACATTAATTACTGATTATATGCGTAGCGGTATTCTTTAAGACTGATTACTGATTACTTATAAAAGTGTGGAACAACAATTATCAAAGGCGATCTCAGAATGTCGTCAGTCAACAGACACAACCCAACGACAGAAATGTCTCAATCATTTACTAATTCTTATTCAGCAGCTACCAGGGATTTATTTTGCATCTCATCAAGATTATCCAGAAGCTTATAATCGCACTTTGGAATGGGTGTGCAAAAACATCGATCGCTTTGAACCCACCACTGATTCTGTATCTAGAAGTATGGTTATTTGGATTAATGGCTATCTCAAGTGGCGTATTCGCGATTTATATATTTCTGATAATAGTTACGATCCTAATCGCGTTTATTCTTCAAGTAAAAAAGATAATAATATCGATTTGATTGAGACTATTGCAGATCCGCAAATATCTCTGAGTTTGTTGGATACTCAAATTGAGAAGATGCAGGCAGAGAAAGAAGAAAATATTGGTAATGCGATCGCAAATTACATCAAACAAGATTTGGGAAACAACCTAACAACAACTCATCCCCGCAAACATCCCCAATGCAACTGTCACTGTTTGGCACAGCGACTATTATTAGAAGATCCTCCCGATAAAGTTTCAAAAATAGCACGAGATTTAGCAGTAAATAATCAAACTCTCTATTCCCATTGGAAAAAGAAATGTCTTCCCTTACTACAAGAAATTAGTAATTCAATTAATAATTAATATTCGATCATGAATCCTACTCAGTCAAAACCAATAACTATTCTTTTAGATAATAATGCTCATCGTTATGCCCAACAGTTTGCCAAAGAACAATCAAACCCAATCAAAGGAAAACAAGTATATCTAAATACCCTCACTGTTTATAGTATTCATACATATTTAAAATGCCTAAATATTAATAGTAACCTTGCAAATAGTGACTGTTGGCAAACTGGTTTAAGAGCTATGTTTAATGTGGCAGATATTACCTTATCCAACGGCAAATTAGAGTGTCTTTGGTTATTACCAGGAGAAGAAACAACCACTATTCCTTTAGAAATTCGAGAAGATCGTTTAGGCTATATCGTAGTGCAATTAGAAGCAGAATTAAAGCAAATAGAACTATTAGGATTCATTTCAGGAGATAATATAAAGTTCGACACAGAAACAATAAATATATCTCAATTACAGCCGTTAGAAACACTATTTGATGTAATTGCAACGCCCAAAAAGACCCCATTAAACCAATGGTTAAACAATATTTTTACTAGTGATTGGCAACCAGTAGAAACAATATTAGCAGGGAGAATTACCCGCAGCTTAACGACAGCTAATTCCACAACTGCCATAACTAGAGGTAAAACAATTGCATGGCAAATAAACAGTTTAGAACAAGAAATTATTCTGGTCATAAAAATGATGCCACAATCAGACAAGACAGTCGATCTTTGTCTTCAACTATACCCAGGAGAGGGTAACAATAACTTACATGCTGGTTTGTCGGTGTCAATCTTAGATGCAGCCAATCAAACCTGTATGTCGGCACAAGCCAAAGATACGGATGATTGGATGCAGTTAGAGTTTAGCTGTCAGCCCAAAGAAGAATTTAAGGTAGAAATGAATCTAGAAGGAGTGAGCATCGTCGAACAATTTTTAGCTTGACTGGCGTACTATAAAAGACTAAAAATCAAATTTAATTCCTACCTCTGTACCAAAGTAATCTACTGCATTATCTCCAGTTTGGCTGGCGTATCTTAATTGGGGAATGATACTAAACTTACTGCTTACAGGAATAGAAACACCGCCTTTGATTTGCCAAGTAAAGCGAGTATCATCTTCAATGATGGTAGTGCGATCGAAATCGTCATTATCTCCTTCAATATCCGAATCAATTTCATCTTCTACACTGGCTGCTAGTTGGGATACACCAATACCAGGACTCAAAAATAAAGCAAAGCTATTCTTTTTATTGGTGCTTAAGGGTAAAGTAAATCTGGGATTAAGAAATATTCCAGACATAAAATAGTTTTCGTCTTCGTCTAAATCTGAATCAATCTCTCCTGCAAATCCATTAAATTCAATATCTGTACCAAAATAAGGATTAAGCCTGATACCTGCAAATAAGCTACTACCAAAACCCGCATCAATATCAACATCATTACCTTGAAACACAGGACGATCTTCATCAAAATCTGGAAAGTAAGCCCCTAAAGTAGTCCCAACATAACCGCCAAATCCTCTTGCTGTTTCTTCCTTTTCTTCTTCCTCTTCCTCTTTTTCTTCTGCTTCCTCTCTTCTTAACTCGATCGCTTCTTTAAGGCGATCGCATTCTTCTGGTCGATCTTCCTCATTTTCAACAATACAGTTATCAATATAATCTTTAAGAGTTCTAATTCCTTGAGCTTGTGCTGATGCAGCGGTAGAGAACAATAAACTAAATGCGCCGACAATACTAGTGACTAAGATTTTTTTTAATAGCATTTGTAACAATTTTGACGCTTGTCAGTGTTTTTTATTAGTGCTGTACATTTTACTGCGCCAATAGTGAAGAAAATAGTAGGGTTGATTTACAAAACCAACAGGTTTACTATCTTTCATTCAATATCCGTAAATAAAAATAAACAAACATGGAGGCAATCATCAACAAAATAGTTGCTGCTGCTGCTGCATAGCCAAATTCAAAACGAGAAAAAGCCTGTTCGTAGATATAGTAAACCAAAAGATTGGTAGAATTTAGTGGCCCTCCTCCCGTAATAATATATACCTGTTCAAAACTACGCAAAGTAAAAATACCAGTAGTCAAAACAGCAAAAACTAAGGTAGGTTTCAAACCTGGAATAGTGATATACCAAAACTTTGCCCAGTCGTTAGCCCCATCCAATTCCGCAGCCTCATAATAAGATTGGGGAATTACCTGCAAACCAGCTAAAAAAACCACTAAGTTAAATCCCAACTGTTTCCAGCTACTTAATAAAATCAAAACTGGCATCGCCCAAAAAGTGCTACTCAGCCAAGAAACTGGCTCTAATCCCCACTGTAGTAATACATTATTAATTGGGCCATCAGTATGAAACAGCCAGCGTAACGCCAACCCAACTGCTACCAAAGCTGTATTCGAAGGAATAAAATACGCCGCCCGTAAACATCCCCGTAAAGCAAAAGATCGATTGAGTAAGACAGCTAAACCCAGAGGAATAACAATGGTAGGAATTACCGTGGCGATGGTGAAATAAGCCGTGTTGCCAATTACTTGCCAAAAGTCAGCATCAGTAAACAATCTAATATAGTTGCGCCAACCTATCCATTGAATCCCTGATACGGTGAAGCTACCTGCAGTAAAGCTGAGATAAAGTAAGTAAGTAATCGGATAAAACAGAAAGACACTCAATAGCAACAATGCAGGACTAATAAACAACCATGCAGCCACACTATCTCGATCTAATATTCTTGAAATAGCATTCGATCTATCCATATTTGCTACTCGCTACTCACTACTAACGAACAATTAATTTTTCTGTCCTAATTAATCAATTTACTACGTTAAAAACAGCCAGCCATAACCCAAAAAAGCGATCGCCCATAATGCACCATAAATATAGCCCAATCGTTTTTTATATTCTTTTGGCTTATCTTTCTTAATCGCCAGATGAATTGTTAAAGCGATGGGAGTCAAGCAAAAAACAATTGATATAAAGATTTCAATACTGTTAATGTTATTTTCCATTATCCAGCAGCAGGAAATACAAAAGACCAAGTGGAATAAACAAAAATCGCCACTGCCAAAGCTGCCAACAACGCTTCGATAATATTACCAATCAGAGAAGCAATTACAATTCCCGCGCTCGCTTTAAAAGCCTGTTGAATTCGAGCATCAGATTCTAGATTCGATCTATAAAGATATTCACCCACAAACGCGCCCACCACAGCACCTACTAATACGCCAATTAAAGGGCCTCCTATGGGTAAAGCAGGTAATAAACCAACAAAACCCATTACCATACCAATAATTGCCCCATATTGACACCATTTGCTGCTTCCTGCCTGTTTTGCCCCAAAATACAGAGCTAAATATTCGACTCCTGCACTAAGAATCAAGACAGTAAAAATCAAAATCATGGGTAAGCCTATACCCGCAAATCCTGTGACAATACTCCAGCCTAAAATAGCAATTAAAATAATGCTGCTACCAGGAAGCCCAGGAATAATTGCGCCAATTACCCCCAATCCCATTACGCCCAATACAATCCAGTAAATAGTAGTTATATCCATAATTCATTTATCATTAATCTTTCCTTATTCCTTTATCCTTCATCCTTCTAAAGCCTCGGTGCAACTATTTGAGCAAAGCGAGCTTTTCCTTCATCCAGCCTGGGAGGAATTCCTTTAGGATACTCTTGATTGATGATGCTAACTAATTGCTCAATTCGATTACCAGGATTGGGGTGAGTACTCATAAACTCTGGTTGTCCCCCCGCACCACCTCTGGCAGAATCAAGGATTTTCATCAACTCGACAATACCTTTAGGGTTATATCCTGCTTCGGTCATAAATCGAAATCCTAAGCGATCGCTTTCTAGTTCATCATCTCTGCCATACTTAAGATTGACCATTTGATTGACTGCTTGGGCAAGAATAGCTGCCTGTCTTCCTCCGCCACGCTCATCGCTGGTTGCAATACCCACTGCATTTACCAGTGCACTGCCTAACTGTTGTTTGGCTAAATGCTCTGCGCCGTGTCTGCCAATTACATGACCGACTTCATGACCCAAAACTCCCGCTAGTTGGGCTTCGGAATTGAGCCTACTTAACAAAGCTGCGGTAATAAATACTTGTCCCCCAGGAAGGGCAAAAGCATTTACTGTTTGAGTATCCCGCAATAAATGAAACTCAAAGGGATAGGTGGAATTTTTGGCAATTGAACTTTTCACTACCCGATTGCCTACCTGGTCGATATAATTTTGTAGAGTGCGATCGGGATACAAGTTACCGTGTTGTGCTGCCATTTTTGGGGCTGACTGCTGACCAATAATAATTTCTTGTTGGGGTGATAATTGTACCCGCTGTTTTTCCCCCGTAATCGGATTTTCACTGACGTTGGTAAAATAATTGAACATGCCAAAAACGGCAAAAATTACGCCAATCAATAGACGTATTAATAATCTGCTCACTCTGTTTAGTCTCTTGCTTTAAATGTAGTATTGGCAGAATATTACCATGGGCATATTTATTTCTAGGTTTTTCTTTGAGCTTTTTTAAGTTATTTCTACTTATTTAATAGGAAAATTATTCTATTAATAAAGCATCTCCAATTGAATGCCCCGCAGTATCATTAACGAACTTGAAACGATCTAGATCTAAAAAACACAAAACTGATGAAACTTGCGATCGCTTTGCTCTTTTTACTAGGGCGTGTGATCAATTGAGGGGAAGAATCATAAGACCCTTGATAGGCTATTGCTTCTGATAAGTTGTACTTTTGGGCAATTTCTCTTTGTATTCTGTCTAAAGCTATTTTGCAGTCAACGGTTTATATTTGCAAATTGAGAGAGTTATTTTCTAACTCTGAAAGAGTAACAAAACTATAACCTTGCGCCTGTAATTGAGGAAGAATTTTATTTAAAACCGCAATAGTATTTTTTCCACGGCGATCGCTTTTATTGCCACTATCATGCAACACAATAATCGAGCCAGGACGAATGTTGTGCTTAATGTACCAGCTAGAGAATTTTAGAGATGAAATGCTAGTGTCGTAAGACCAAACAGAACCCAAGGCGATTTTATAATTATACTTTTGGGCAATTTTATTCATGTTGGCATTGCACCGACCATGACCAGGACGAAGCCAACTAACAGTGGCAAACTGGCTTAAAAATCGATCTGCTTTGACGAATTGGGTTTCAAACTTATCTCCCAATTTAATACTCGATTCATCCTTAGTTAGATGATTACCTAGTTCATGTCCTTGTTCGACTATTGATTCAATTAATGCAGGAAATTTTTCGGCTTTGTTGGTAATTACAAAAAAAGTGGCCTTTGCCTGATAGTTCGCTAAAACATCAAGAATTCCTAAAGTAGTGTGGGGAAAAATATGATTATCATCGGGGATATCGTCAATTGTTATGGCAATTAGCGGCTTGTTCGTATTGAAAAAATATTTAGCTTGAGGACAAACAAAAGAGGATACGCCACGAATTATTATTGGCGGAGGTTTTAGTAATATGCTTAACCCGCTCAAAAAAACAATTGATATAATAACAATTATAATTTGTTTCTTCTTCATTCTTTATTACTTGATTCTTCAAGCATTCCTCGACAATAACTACTCAATTTACTAAGGCGATCGCTAATGCTTTTTAATCTTTTAATTCTGGTAGCATCTTGACGAGCAGAAGCTAAAAATAAAATGTCTGTGGTTAATAATTTAAATTCTCGATTAACCTCTCTTTGAACTGATTGCCATCTAGGTATATATGCGGTGTCAATTCCCTCATCATCAAGACTATTAATATTTTGTTTAAACCATTGTTCTAGTTTTTTAAACTCTTGTTTAATAATCAGCAAGTTGGTTTGTTTTTGAGAATTGAGCATAAAGTTGTGGAAATCTGTTAACAAAGTCAAGAAATCCTGATATGCTCGATTATGTAGCGTAGACAACATTATTCAGTTTAAGATTTGGTAATAAATAAGGTAAAATTCTAATAAGCACTATTGACTTCTGCTCTAACTTAGTCGTCAGAAATATTGCTCGCTTATTAGACTTTTATTATTAAAAAAATAAGTTGATTTCATATATTAATCCTCAGTTCGATCTCAAGATTAGAACATGGTCTAGTTTAAGAGATTTAACTTTCCCATAGGTAATTTATAGGAGGTTGATTAGACATTGGTTTTGGCAATAGCAGCTTTGATTTAAGGTTTTTCCCAATCTATCTTGTTTACCCATATTTACAATTACTAGTATTTTTTGATCTATGACCGCCATCTCTATCATAGAAAGTCAAGCAAACGAAGTTAAACTTCCTCGCTGGTTACGAGAGTGCTTAATTAATCAGCAGTCAGAGTCAAACGAGGCTCTAATCTGTCAGGCGTTTAATTTTGCCTATGAGCTACATGAAGGTCAATATCGCAAATCAGGAGAACCCTACATAGCTCATCCCATTGCGGTAGCAAGTCTATTGCGAGATTTAGGCGGAGATAGTGTAACAATTGCAGCAGGGTTTTTACATGACGTAGTAGAAGATACGGAAGTTACCCCAGAAGAAATCGAAGCCATGTTTGGCGTGCAGGTGCGCCAGCTAGTAGAAGGAGTAACCAAACTATCCAAATTTAATTTTTCTAGCAATACTGAGCGTCAAGCAGAAAACTTCCGCAAGATGTTCCTGGCTATGGCGACAGATATTAGGGTGATTGTGGTTAAGCTAGCCGATAGGCTGCACAACATGCGGACTCTAAACCATCTTAAGCCAGAAAAGCAACGACGTATAAGCCGAGAAACTAGAGATATTTTTGCTCCTCTGGCGAACAGGCTAGGTATTGGTCGCTTTAAGTGGGAATTAGAAGATTTATGCTTCAAATATTTAGAACCAGAAGCTTATGAAGAAATCAAGGCTTTAATTGCTGAAAGGAGAGCAGATCGCGAAGCTAGAATCGCCACGGTGACCGAAACATTGCGATCGCGCTTAGAGAAGCTCAACGTCAAGGTGATTGAGCTAAAGGGAAGACCAAAACATCTATATGGTATTTACCAAAAGATGCAGCGTCAACAAAAAGAATTTAGCCAAATTTATGACATTGCAGCCTTTAGAATCATTGTTGAAAGCAATGAAGAATGCTATCGTTCTTTAGCCGTAGTTCACGATGCTTTTAAACCTATTCCAGGGCGTTTTAAAGACTACATTGGCTTACCCAAGCCAAACCGCTATCAGTCTTTACACACTACGGTTGTTGGCTCGAATGGTCGTCCGATTGAAGTGCAGATACGCACAATGGAAATGCACCAAATAGCCGAATATGGAATCGCTGCACACTGGAAGTACAAAGAAACAGGCTCTAGCAATCAGATGCTGTCCCCTGAAGATAGCAAATTTGCTTGGCTGCGTCAGCTGTTGGAATGGCAAAAAGATGTCAATGACGCTCAAGACTACATGGAAAACGTCAAAGACAATTTATATGAAGATGACGTTTATGTCTTTACCCCTGATGGAGATGTAATTCCTTTGGCTCATGGCGCAACTCCAGTAGATTTTGCCTATCGTATCCATAGTGAAGTAGGCAATCACATGAAAGGAGCAAGGGTTAATGGTCGTTGGTCGGTACTTTCCAAACCTCTGGAAAATGGCGATATTGTTGAGATTGTGACGCAAAAAAATAGTCATCCCAGCTTAGACTGGCTCAATTTTGTAGTGTCCCCAACTGCTCGCACCCGCATTCGCCAGTGGTATAAGCGATCCCATCGTAATGAAAATATTGCCCGTGGCAAAGAGCTATTAGAAAAAGAGATGGGCAAAAGTGGCTTCGACTCCTTACTCAAATCCGAGCCAATGCAGATTGTTACTCAGCGTTGTAACTATCACTCTGTCGATGATATGTTAGCGGCTTTGGGGTATGGAGAAATAACTCAAAACCACGTAGTCAATCGTTTGCGGGATGTTGTTAAAGAGCAGCAGCCAGTAGAAGAAATAAAAGTATCTACAGAGGAAGATGTAGAAATTTCTAACTACATTCCCCACAATAAAGAAAAGCAAAAAGGCAAATCTCCCATTGTTGGGGGAGAAGGAATGCTTTATCACATAGCAGGCTGCTGCAAACCTTTGCCTGGAGAATCAATTATTGGAGTGGTAACTTTGAGCTCTAGAGGTATCTCTATTCACCGTCAAGGATGCCATAACGTTGAACAAGTACCTGGAGAAAGAATTATTCCTGTTAACTGGAATGATGGCACAGAAGAGACTAAGCCCCTGACCTATCCCGTTGATATTCAAATTGAAGCGATGGATAGAGTCGGAGTGCTAAAAGATATCCTGGCACGTTTAAGCGATCGCGGCGTTAACATTCGTAATGCAGGAGTTAGAACAGGCAAAAATAAGCCAGCTTTGATTTCTCTGAGTTTGGATATTAGAGATCGCCAACAGCTAGAGTATATTTTCCAAAGAATTAAAAGCATGAGCGATATTCTTAATATTCGTCGAGTTATTGATTCGGGCGATCGCTAAATTATAGGTAGTACATATCCTTAACTTGTCGCTAATAGTCAATGGGCTAATAGTTAATGGCTAATAGCGACGAACTACGTTCGTCCGACAGCTTCGCTGGCGACGCGCTCCAGCGCGTGCTAATGGCTAATTTAAGATGTACCTCGCAAATCTAAGAATTGCTATATTTGGACTAATTAGTAACTAAAATGCTTAATTTTTAGCCCTAAAGTAATACTCCTGGCTGCCATAAACAAGGCTAGTGCAAACCAAAGTAGGCTATTAGTCTGCCAGTACCAAGCTGCGATCGCAACAGGGGTAAAGCCTAAACCAGAGGCAATTAAAGCAGACTGGCGTAAAACCTTGCCAGCGGTTAAACCCAGAAAATAACCATCGAGCATATAAGCGATCGAACCAAAGCTCAAGATCGGAAATAGCCACCAGACGTAATCGATTACTCCTGCAATCACCTCCGAGTGATTGGTGAGCAAGCCAAACAATCTTTGAGGAAACAAAAAAAAGATAGTCGCAAAACCCAACCCCGCCAACACACTACTAGTACCTGCAAGCTTTAATAGAGGAATCAATTGATTCTTGTTACCTTTTCCATGTAAATTTCCTGCCATACTCTCGGTGGCAAAGGCAATACCATCAATAAAGTAAGCCGATAACGTAACTACCTGCAACAGCAGAGTGTTGGCAGCTAGAACATTAGTCCCCATAGTTGCGCTGAGATTGGTAAATATAGCAAAAGTAGAAACTAAAGCCAGAGTCCTAATTAAGATATCTCGATTGAGAGAAAAAGTAGCTTTGAATGCCGCCAAATTAATTATCTTTTGAGCATATAGTTGCAATGCACTCCAGGGAATTTCGCGGAGTACTAAAATCAAACCCAGAAAGAGAGTTGCATATTGACTGATAGCAGTTGCCGCCCCAGCACCAGCACTAGATTGATCCCAACGAACAATAAATAAATAATCACCAACAATATTAGCTCCCTTACTAACAGCAGAAAGCAGCAATACTTTTTGCACTTCTTCTTTGCCAAGAAACCAACCCAACAACACAAAGTTAATCAAAGTAGCAGGTGCGCCATAAATCAAAGCATCATAATAATCTTTCCCCGCATCAATTACGGCTCGATCGGCTCTTAATAAAGTAAAGCCAATTTCTCTGATAGGATATTGCAAGATCAAAATAATGATACCAATAGCCAAAGCGATCGCACAGTTACGCAATAAAATTAACACCACCTCTTCTGTTGATTCCTTACCACTAGCCTGTGCAGTCGATCCTGTTGTCCCCATGCGGAGAAAACCAAAAGTCCAATAAATATAGTTAAATAAGACAGTTGCGATCGCAACTCCTGCCAAATAACTAATTTCGGTCAAATGTCCCAAAAATGCCGTGTCCACCAAGCTAGCCAAAGGCACCATCAGGTTAGACAAAATATTTACAATTGCCAATCGCCAAAATCGCTTCTGACGATCGAGTTTTTGTGAGTGATGATTCAATACAGTTATTGTTTATTACTAATATGGGGCGAAACGGACGATAGAGCCTGCGTATTTTCCACTGAAACGTCTTTCCCACCGCATTTGCTACTTATATACTTGATATGCTACTTCTTAATCCTAACGTTGGTTGGTATGCTCGACTTAAATCATACTTTCGGCAGAAATACCCTGTCAAAACCAAAAACATAGAAGAATTTTGGAATACTCAAAGTGGTGACTGGCACTGGTTGGTAGAAAAACCCTTGCCCATAGTAACCCTCAATCGCAACTTATGGCGAGCGTCTGTACCATCATTGAATTTCTATGTTTTGTTAGGTTTATCAGGTTTAATTGCCACCCTGGGATTACTGGCAAACAGCGTAGCTATTATTATTGGAGCAATGATCATAGCACCTTTGATTGGTCCTATTACGGGTATTGCCTATTCTTCTACAGTAGCCAATCGACGTTTGCTAAAGCGGTCTTTTTTAACCTTATCAACGGGTGTATTATTCACCGTATTTATTTCGGCGATCGCAGTATTGCTAATTGGTTTAAAAAGCGTTACCACAGAAATTTTAGCTCGTACCAATCCTAATTTACTAGACTTGGTAATTGCCCTAGCAGCAGGAGCGGCAGGAGCGTTTGCTAATACCAGAAAACGTATTGCAGATGCTTTGCCAGGAGTTGCGATCGCCGTAGCTTTAGTACCACCCCTTAGCGTAGTTGGAATTGGCTTGGCTTGGGGTGAAACTTCTTTGGCAGTTGGAGCATTATTATTATTTATTACCAACCTTACAGGAATTATTTTTAGCGGAGTAATTATATTACTGCTGCAATCCTATGGTAGCGTCGAACGAGCCAAACAAGGATTGATTTTTACCATTGCTACTTTGATTATTTTGGGATTACCTCTGGGCTTATCCTTAAGGGGCTTAATTCTGCAAAATAACGTCCGTTACGAAATCAACGAAATATTTCTTGAGGAAATAACTTCTTTATCTAACAGCGATATTCGCTCAATTGTGGTCAAGCCAGATCGCTACTATATTTTTGTTGATGTAGAAATAGCAGCCGAGCCAAATTCTATCGAACAATATCGCCTTACTAAAGTCAGAAACATATTAACTAATAAATTAGACCAGGAAGTGGAGTTGAAGGTTAAGATTATTCCGATTGAGACAATTATAATTAATGACTGAAATTAATGAGCGATCTAAATCTTGTTTTTAGATCGCTCATTTATGTTTATAGAGAGCTATTAAAGTACCTTAACTTCAGGAATAGGTATGACAAACTTGCCTCCCCACTCTTTAATTCCACTCATTTGCTTGATAATTTCATCCTTAAAATTCCAGGGCAAAATTAAAACATAATCAGGCTTGGTTTCCATTATTTTATCGGGATGATAGATAGGAATATGGGTTCCTGGTAAAAACATACCTTGCTTGTAAGGATTGCGATCAACGGTGTAGTCGATAAAGTCGGTGCGAATACCACAGTAGTTGAGTAGGGTATTACCTTTTCCTGGCGCACCATAACCTGCAATGGTTTTACCTTCTCTCTTGGCTGTAATCAAAAATGTTAGCAACTTGCGTTTAGTTTCTTTTACCTGTTCGTCGAAGTTGGCATAACACTCCATTTCGGTAAAGCCAGCTTGTTGCTCTCGTTCAATTAAGGCGATCGCGCGATCGCTGATAGGCTTGCTATCATCTTCTTGATGACGGGCATATATTCTTAACGAACCCCCATGAGTCGATAACTCTTCCACATCAAACAAAGTTAAACCGTGTCCTGCAAAAATCTTCTGTGCTGTAATAAAGCTAAAGTAAGAAAAGTGTTCGTGATATATGGTGTCAAACTGATTTTCTGCCATCAAACACATCAGATGGGGGAATTCTATGGTGATAACGCCTTCGGCTTTGAGGAGAATCTTCATCCCTGCTACAAAATCATTTAAGTCTGGCACTTGAGCCAGAACATTATTGCCCAAAATCAAATCAGCTTGTTTTCCTTGTTCAACTAGTTTTTGAGCGCATTCTACCCCAAAAAACTCTACCAAAGTAGGTACGCCTTTGTCTGTCGCCACTTTAGCTACATTCGCTGCGGGTTCAACTCCCAAACAGGGAATGTTTTTTTCCACAAAATATTGCAAAAGATAACCATCATTACTAGCCACTTCCACTACATGACTTTCTTGATCGAAGCCAAACCTTTCTACCATCAAGTCTGTGTAGTCTTGGGCGTGTTGTAGCCAAGTATCAGCATAAGAAGAGAAGTAAGCATATTCCGTAAAAATATGTTCTGGGCTGACGTAAGATTCTAGCTGCACCAAATAACAGTGATCGCATACGTGAACGTGGAGGGGATAAAAAGGTTCTTCTTGATTAATTTGTTCCAGGCTTAAATAGCTTTCACACAGGGGAGACATTCCCAAATCAACAAAAGTATGGGTTAAAGGATTATTGCATAATCTAAAGCTAGAGTTGGTCAGCTTGGGTTTATTATTATGAGATTTATTTGTTGTTTGAACCATTTTGACTAATAAATAATGACTAATAAATAATGATGTTTGATAAAAGATTACTACGCGATCGCAATAATTAAACGCTCTGCCACCGAATCAAAGGCAAATTTGTATTGAACCTTATTCCAAAATTTCCCAAGTAGCATCTTCTAGATAGCTACATTCATTTGGTTGCCATTCATAACCCACCAAACCAGGGCGTTCGATGCTTCCCATAGTAATTTCAAATGGACTAAAGTTAGTGTACGTATCTAGAAGTGTATGGGGTGCAGCACGTTTAAAAAACCAAGTTCTGAGAGTATAAGAACCTTTATAGAGCCTCAACCTAGGAATTTTACATTTAACCACAAACTCTCCAGATCTTTTAAAATATGGCGCATCTTCTTGAAACAACCAAAACTTAGTTACAGGCTGTTGCAAGTCGTTTAAAATCTCAACCAAAAAGCGTAAGCGATCGCTTGGTTCGTCTACCTGAAGAACAAACTCAAAACACATGGACTTCTCACATACATGAACACCCTCTTCTGAAGTATGAACCTGTGCCGAAACCACATAATTGCCAGTTTTACTGGCTGGTGCTTGATAAAAACCAGGACTTTCTGTACCATCTTGCTGCCCTGCAATATACAATCCAACTGCCTTGTCTGTACTGCCATCAAAGCGAATATTGCCTTTGTGTAATAGGATACAACGCTTGGTAAGTTGTGCGATCGCCTGCATACTATGACTGACAAACAAAACAGTTCGACCTTCTTTTGTCGCCACATCACCCATTTTTCCCAAACACTTCTTCTGAAAAGCCGCATCTCCCACGGCTAATACTTCATCTACCACCAAAATCTCTGGTTCGAGATGAGCCGCTACAGCAAAAGCCAAGCGCACGTACATCCCAGAGGAATAACGTTTGACAGGGGTATCCAAAAACTTTTCGACTTCGGCAAAATCAACAATTTCATCAAACTTCTTCTTGATTTCAACTCTGGTCATTCCCATCACCGAACCATTGAGAAAAATATTTTCTCGCCCTGTCAATTCTGGATGAAACCCCGTTCCCACTTCCAAAAGACTAGCAACCCTTCCTTTGAGAGAAATTCTGCCCGTATTATGTAAATTGGATAGTTGTAATCCAAAGTT
>CAKZYI010000114.1 GCA_937884735.1 uncultured Pleurocapsa sp. | reverse complement strand
CAATTCCTGTCAATGTAGATTTTAATTCGTGGCTGTTGATTGCCTTTTTGTGGCTACTGTAGATTTTGCCTCTTGAGAAGCAGATTCATCCGCTCGATCGTCATCTGAAGGCAAAATAGATGGTTTGACGGCTAAAACCAACCAATACAATGCTGTTTGAGTTGAGGATATTTGCTCGTTCTCTAATCTCAAGGGTATTTTAATATGATTCCATTCAATTCCCTCTTCAACCTCTATCCCCAAGGTACAATTGTCGAATGGCTTGACATGTAAGTTGTCGAACATACAAGATATGGCAAGGTTATCAGAATGTTCAACTACAGGCTGCTCTACTTCTAAATTTTTGGGCTTGTATAGAGCGTAATGAAGATCTTCCAAACAGCAAAATTCATCAGTGCTATCTATTGGTATTCGATCTGGTTGCTGGTTTGTTTCTTTCGAGTTTTGCTGTAGTACATCTATTTGCTTTTTCATCCACCAATTAGCGATCGAAACATTTAATTCTTGAGATGAAACTGAGTGAAGATCTTGACTATGGGAAATTAGTTTTTTCCAGCATCGATTTTCATAGCAATTTTTTTGTTCTATGGTTTCTATCTTCAAAGGTAATGGTAGATTATCCAGTAAACTCAACAAAGTCTTGGCGGATAATGGTAATTCTTTTTCTGGGCTGTGTTTGCTAAATCTTGATGCTATGTATCTTAATAGCTTGTCTTGGTCTAGCTTCCCCTGTAATTCCCCTGCGCGATTGACTATTAAGTTTTTACTTTGGCGAATTTGATAATAATTATCTCCTACCGATTGCAAAAATTCTTGTAAAGAAGTGCTAGCCTGATAAACAATTACAGGTTTGATTAAGGAATAAACCTCTTTACTGGCATCGGCAGAGAAGTTGCCCTGATGAGGTGTTCTTTTTGGATGACCAACTATTGCTATGGGAAGTTGCTGCCAAGATTTTGCTAGTAGGGAAAGTAAATCGTGAGAATTAATTATTCCCCAGGTATGGTTTTTGCCAGACATTGCTAGAGAATCGCAGCTTGTTTGATGGAAGATGTGTAAAATACTTCCCAAATCTGCTTCTGGCTGACAGATGGGAATAGAACAGACGAATTCCTTTAACGTAATATCGTGACTAAACATTGATTTCCTGACTTTGGTCTTCAGAAGCAAACTGACCAAGGGTTAGATTTAATTCGCCATCTTATGACGGAGTTGCTGCTTAATAGATTGTAAAAGAGTTTGCACCTTGCTTACTACACTAACTGGTTGTTTCCACAATTACACTAAACTCGATAACAAAATACTCCGTTAGTAACTATATTTATTATCTTTCACGATCGAAATTAACCATAGCTACAGGTAAATATAATTACAATTCGCAAACAGGCGCAATAAATGTTAACTTTTTATTAATATATATTTAGATGCAAATCAGCGTTATATCATTGTTTTCAGATGATATTTGCTTGTAACTATCCCACTAGGGAAAAGTAAATGGCGATCGCTCTATATTTAGACGATTTTTACATCGCAACTATTCTCTAGTTGATTATTGTTAGAAGACACTAGCAGCCATAAAGTTAAACTTACCTAGCAATGTCAGAGCGCAAAGACCAACATTCAAATTCTACTCCCAGCAATCTATCAGGTAAACTGCATATTTGTTTATTTTCTACTCAATCTCAGTTTATTCAATCTGTGAGTCGATTATTAAATGGAGATTGCTTCCAAGAGAATACGGAGATGGAGCAAGTTAAGGCAGACAGCAAGGACTCGTCCACAACTAATGGTCTGGGAAAAGCCGCTGACTCTACCCCTGCTACTGGACATAGCTATAAAATAGAATGTTTTAGTCTGAGTGAGGAGCTAACGGATTTTATTACTCAAAATAAAGAACAAATCGACTGTATTGTCTTAATTAATGATTCTCAGTTAAACCAAATTTTGCGCGGGCTGCGAGATTCAAGAATTTTATTACCCGTCGTAATTATTGAAACAGAGGAATCTATCAAAAGATTTGTTGTTACCAAACAAGATTCTAATGAATCTGCTAAGAATATTGTGGTGGAAGATGTTCTGTACCATAGAGCAGAAATTCAGCTATATCCAACCCAGCTATTAGAAATTAGTTCCTATATAAATCTGGCAATTACCAAATTCTTGAGTCTTACACCCGATTCAGAAACAAACGGCAATCTTGACCATAATGAATTAGATTCGGCAAAACAAGCCGAGAATTCACTTGTTCTTCAACAGCGTCGATTAACCAACAAAATCAAAGAAAGACTTGGTTACTTAGGTGTTTACTACAAGCGAGATTCTAACGATTTTTATCGCAATTTACTATTAGCAGATAAGGAAAAGTTAATTCAAAAACTAAGTAATAGTTATCGTCAAATATTGCTTAATTATTTTGATGATAATTCTCAAATTAATAAGCTAATTGATGAATTTGTCGACCGAGCTTTTTTTGCTGATGTTTCTACTTCCCAAATCTTAGAAATCCATATGGATTTGATAGATGATTTTTCTCATCAGCTACAGATAGAAGGCAGAAATGATGATATTCTCCTAGATTACCGACTACCGTTGATTGATGTTATTTCTCATTTGTGTGAAATGTATCGTCGCTCGATTCCTCAAGAAGATATCTCTCTGGAATTATTGTTTGGAGTAAAATAAACAATGTAATTAAACATAAGTTTTTGCTCCACAATCGGTACAAAATTTAAACAAAATTTTATAGTTACTATTTCAGAAGAAAGAACAAATAAATCAATCTTATGGATCAATTCAGAAAAACTTATGTACTCAAACTGTACGTAGCAGGAAATACACCGAATTCAGTTAGAGCTTTAAAAACTCTGAAAAATATTTTAGAAAAGGATTTTCAAGGAGTTTATGCCTTAAAGGTTATTGACGTTTTAAAAAATCCTCAACTAGCCGAAGAAGACAAAATATTGGCTACTCCAACCTTATCGAAGGTACTACCGCCTCCTGTACGAAAGATTATTGGAGATTTAAGCGATCGCGAAAAAGTTTTAATTGGTTTAGATTTACTATATGAAGAAATTCGCGAACGAGAATCCTCGAATTAGTTGTTGATTAAAAAACAAAACGTTAAAAAACAAACCAAAAATAAATTGCAGTAAGCATGTCGTAAAATATTATACTGTCACCATAATTTTTGTTTAGCAAGCAATCAGATTTTCCATTTGAGTTTTAGATGAACGAACCCAATCCTAACAATCAACCACCGCAAAGTGAATCGACAACAAAAGGTGTTACCAAAATCCGCACCATGATTGAAGGATTTGATGAAATCACTCATGGCGGATTGCCTATTGGCAGGACTACTTTAGTAAGTGGAACATCAGGTACGGGTAAAACTTTACTTGCAGTTCAATTTCTCTATCGAGGAATCGAATTTTTTGATTGTCCTGGTATTTTTGTTACTTTTGAAGAGTCACCCAAAGATATTATTGAAAATGCCTACAGCTTTGGCTGGGATTTACAAGATCTAATCAATCGCGGTAAGTTATTCATTTTAGATGCTTCTCCCGATCCTGAAGGTCAAGAAGTTGTCGGAAATTTTGATCTTTCAGCATTAATTGAAAGAATTCAATATGCAATTCGTAAGTATAAAGCAAAACTAGTCTCAATTGATTCTGTAACGGCAGTTTTCCAGCAGTATGATGCCGCTTCAGTAGTCAGACGAGAAATATTCCGCTTAGTCGCTCGTCTTAAGCAGTTAGAGGTAACTTCAATCCTTACTACGGAAAGGGTTCAAGAATACGGTCAAATTGCCAGATTTGGGGTAGAAGAGTTTGTTTCTGATAACGTAATCATTATACGTAACGTTTTAGAAGGAGAACGCCGTCGTCGTACTATAGAAATTCTTAAGCTACGGGGAACAACCCATATGAAGGGAGAATACCCCTTTACCATTACCAATGATGGAATCAATATTTTCCCCTTGGGAGCAATGCGTCTTACTCAACGCTCTTCCAACATACGTCGTTCATCAGGAGTTAAGAGACTCGACCAACATTGCGGAGGCGGATTCTTCAAAGACTCGATTATTTTGGCAACGGGTGCAACAGGCACGGGTAAAACCTTGTTGGTAAGTAAATTCTTAGAAGAAGGCTGTCGTCAAGGAGAAAGAGCAGTATTATTTGCCTATGAGGAGTCAAGAGCGCAGTTATCTCGTAATGCTTCTTCTTGGGGAGTAGATTTTGAAGAGATGGAGCGTCAGGGATTATTAAAATTGCTTTGCGCCTATCCCGAATCGGCTGGTTTAGAAGATCATTTACAAATGATTAAATCGGAGATTACAGATTTTAAACCTTCTCGCATTGCGATCGATTCTTTGTCTGCCCTAGCTAGGGGAGTTACAAACAATGCCTTTCGTCAGTTTGTTATTGGTGTAACTGGTTACGCTAAACAGGAAGAGATTACAGGTTTCTTTACCAACACTACAGATCAGTTTTTGGGAGCAAATTCAATTACGGAATCCCATATATCTACTATTACCGACACTATTATTCTCTTGC
>CAKZYI010000113.1 GCA_937884735.1 uncultured Pleurocapsa sp. | reverse complement strand
GATTAGAACTCTTATTTTTAATTAATTTCCCAATCCCAATCGTTTAAGAAACTTTTTAGCACCCCTCTGGCTATATCAAAACTCAGGCTTACAAAAACTAATCCGCAATACGGGAATTTTAAATAAATTAACTCCCCGTTTGTCAGCAATGGAATCAATTCTGCCCAATATCACAGCAGATTCTTGGCAAAACAAATTACCTGAGCTTATTCCCCCCACAGGAGAAATACGGTATCGAGTGGGAATGATTTTAGGCTGCGTACAGCGGCTGTTTTTTTCTCCTGTTAATGAAGCTACCGCCAGAGTTTTGACGGCTAATGGCTGCGAAGTTGTAATTCCCCCCAGTCAAGGATGTTGCGCTGCTTTACCCGCCCACCAAGGACAAGAAGCGCAAGCCCAGGCTTTAGCCAAACAGATGATTGACAGCTTTTTTGAAGAGGATTTGGACGCAATTATTATTAATGCTGCTGGATGCGGACATACTCTTAAAGAATATGGTCATATTTTGGCAGACGACTCTGAATATGCTGAGAAAGCCAAATTATTTACCAAGAAAGTTAAAGATGTTCAAGAGTTCTTGTCAGAAATCGAATTAACTGCCGAACTGCATCCTTTAAAATCCGAAGAATTAACCATCGTTTATCAAGATGCTTGTCACTTGTTACACGGTCAAAAAATCAGTTTGCAACCCCGCCAGCTACTCAGAAAAATCCCTGGTATAAAATTACGCGAACCCATCGACGCAGCCTTATGTTGCGGTAGTGCAGGAATATATAATATGTTGCAGCCAGAAACTGCTGACGAGTTGGGAGAACAAAAAGCATATAATTTGGTCAATACAGGTGCTAGTTTGGTTGCTTCGCCTAATCCTGGTTGTTCTCTACAAATTCAAAAACATCTAGATTTAAAAAATTCTAATGTAAAAGTACTTCATCCCATTGAATTACTAGACTATTCTATCTTAGGTAAGAAAATCGAAATATAGCAGTTATCAAATAATTCTGACTTTGCTAATGGCTAATGGCTAATGGCTAATAGCTATCCAAAATAACCACTACTCAACAAAAATGCACTGCCAAAAATAATGACAGTGCATTTTCCATAAACAATGTTGGTAAGGAAAAGAGCTAAATTGAAGCATCAATTAATTATCTCTCTTTATTCTTTTCCTCGGACTAAGTTTTTCAAGCTTCAAAATACAAGCAGACTCGCAATATTATGCCTAACACTCTGTGTTAACAGCTAGGTCATATACCGTTACTAATACAAGTACGAGAGAAAGAGACAATATTTCCATATATCTGTGACTTTCCTCTATTTGTGACTGTGATTTATTACACAGCCTATCTATAAGTATCATATTAAGCTTTCGTATTAGAGATTGTCAAATTTATCAGTAACAATTGATTCAAAAAAAGCAAAATATTAGTTTATTACTCTCCTGCTACAGTTATTTGCTTTTCATCTAAAGATTCAGGAACATCAAACAATACTGTTGTCATATAATTTTCTGCCCATTCCTCTCCAAAAGCTTTTTCTAATACACGGCGAGTTTTATCGTTTTGCTGCTGTTTATTACAGTAATATTGCTGTCCAGCCAAATAAAGCTTTTGCTCTTGATAAGATATGGGGGTAGATTTTACTGTTTGCTGACAATGAACTCGAAGATAACCAGAAGCAAGATCCAAAAAATTTTGTTCTTCTTCTGAGTTGTGGGGACGAACAAACAGGCAATATTCCGAGAAAATGTCAGCCCAGGGAGGTAATTCTCTTAACTCACTAAAATTAGCCTTATTTAAATCTTTAAGAGATTGAGTATAGTCAACAGGGAGGGTTTTGTCGGGGCTAGTAGGAGATAAATCTGCGATCGCAGCACTAATATTGCCTCTACCAGCTACAATATCACAACCGAACATTGGCAAAGCATATTCGGGACGAGGAAACATTACACAATGAAGAATATCAAGATTTTTGCCCACTTTAGCCAATTCTAGGTGCATCTTGCGAAACTGAGGAGTTTGGTAGCAGCGATTTTCAATCCGTAGTTTTTCTCCTTCCAACTTACCTTCAACATAACCCAACCCTTCTGGTAGAGAATAGGGAGACAGTTCTAAATATTTGTGCCAATAGTTAATAATTCTTTCAGCAAGTCGATGTATTAAAGGATGTTGCTCTTGACGCAGAGAAGGTTGAGAAGTTTCTAACATTACAGATTTATAAAAGGCTTTGTCGAAGCAAATAAATATTAGTAGCCATAAGATGTCTATAAATTTAACGATATACTGATGACTGACTTTATAGATATATTTAACTATTAATCGTAATAGATTTTAGTGCAGGAGATATAGTTATGTTTGGTTTAGGTATACCCGAAATGGCAGTAATAGGTTTGGTGGCAGTGCTTATTTTTGGTCCTAAAAAAATACCTGAAATTGGTAGTGCATTAGGCAAAACTATTCGAGGTTTTAAAGAAGAGATGGAAAATCCATCTTTGGATGAGGAGCAAGAAAAAGAACAAGAATAGATTCTTTATTTTTGGGTAACTGACTTTTGAATGCTGCTAAATAAATGATACTGGTTTTTCCCTTGCTTTTGAGCTTTGTGTGCAGCTAGTTGAGCATCTCTAGTAATAGATGTAGATTGCTTGTAGCTTTTTGCGCCCAAAACAATACCAATACTAGCATCAACTTCTATTTGTTGCCGAGTAATGTTTAAAGGAGTGGCGAACTGCTGGTGAATTTGTGTTGCAATATAGGTAGCGCGGTGAATATTTTGCATCTCTGGCAGTAGTGCTACGAACTTTTTGTTTCCGACACGAGCTAGAGTATCAACTTCCCGAATCGAAGCTAAGATTCTTTTAACCACGGCTAAAATTAGCTTATGCTCTGTAAGATTGCTCTGAGATTGACTCATAACATTCCAAGTACAGTTAATATATAGCTCTACTTTACCATTATATTTATCATTTCTTATTTTGAGCATTGCTAGCGCTAAATGTTTAGATAAAGAAATTTTATTGGGTAGATCTGTAAGAGAATCATAAAAAGTATTGTGAAGAAGTTTTTTTGTCTGTTCAAGCTCATTTAGCTTTTGGTTGAGAAACTTAGTACGCTCTTTTACTCTAGCTTCTAATTCCATATTCAACTGTCGAATTTGCTCGTGAGCAGCAACAATACTCAATTGATTTTTGACACGAGCAATGACTTCCTCAATTTGAAACGGTTTGGCAATGTAGTCTGCACCACCAGAAGCAAATGCTTTTACTTTATCTTTAGCTTCATTAGAGGCAGTAAGAAAAATAATCGGAATATTGCGAGTAGTTTTGTCAGCTTTGAGTGCCTGACAAACTTGATAACCATCAATCTCTGGCATATTGATATCTAGCAAAACCAGGCTAGGTGGCATGGCTTTGATAGCCGCTAAAGCAGTTTTACCACTTTTGACTGCTCGAACTTCGTAACCATAGCTAATTAGAGTTTCTGATAGAACTTTTAGATTGGCTAAAGTATCGTCAACTATTAAAATGTCGTGAGAAATCTTGTTGCTTTTATTGGACATAAGATACGCAAATTGATTAATAATGACAAGCGGTTAAATAGCCTATTAATATGAAAACCTATAAAAAATTGTTCGTCATTGTAAAATATGCCGAAAATTAATAATTAACGGTAAATAATTAGTATTTATAATTAAAGTGAGTTCGGAATAAGTCCAAACTTTTGTTAGACAAGCAATTAAAAAGCGTTTTTTTGAGAAATGGCTAACAGCTACCCTAACAAATCTATCTTGTTAACTCGAACACATGTTAATTAGAGTGTATTAATTAGAGCGTAGTTAGCTCAATAATTTGCTCAAAACAAAAGTCATCAACCAACGATGCGATCGCTTCAACCATTTGAGAATATTCTTCAGGGACTTGTTCTAGCAAAGTATAAATTTCTTTAGCATTAGCAGCGATCGCATAATTATTTAGCTGTTTTACCCATTCAGAAGACATAAGAGATAAAGTTTCAGACTCTATATTCTTACCATTTTCTTCGGCTTGAACAACGGTGTTTTGAATTGATGTTTCATAGATATATTCAACTTTAAGATGATGAGCAATTTTTGACCATAATTCCTCTTCTAAAAAAGGTAAATTCATCAAGTCATCGCACCCAGAAGACAAGATAAATTGTTTTTGCTCTTTAAATTGAGAAGCCGTAATAGCCATAATTACTACAGAACTATCTACCCTTTTTATATGCTGAATAGCCTCATATCCATCCAATACAGGCATCTGTAGATCCATTAAAATCAAATTGGGCGACCAACTAGACCACAAAGAAATTGCTTGCGCCCCGTCGGTTGCTTCTTTAACTTCAAAACCAATTATTTCTAATAACCGTACTAAAAACTGACGATTTTCCCAACGATCTTCTGCAACCAAAATTCTCGGTATGATTTGATTGGGCTTTAAACCTATTACCCTACTAGTTTCTGATAGTTGAATAACAGGGAATCCAATTTCCATTTGAATATTGAAGCTAAAAGTCGTACCTCGATTGACTACACTTTTGACTTTGATTTCTCCTCCCATTTGCTGCACATAGTTGTGACAAATTGATAAACCTAGCCCTGTCCCAGATGAAGACTGTCTACCAGTTTGAGTTTGGTAAAAAGGAGTAAATAAGTTTTCAATTTCTTCTGGTGCAATACCTCCTCCCGTATCTTCTATTTGGAAGCTAATTTGATGCGGAATTTGCTGATTGTAGTCAATTTTGAGAGTAACTTGCCCTTTGTGAGTAAATTTAACTCCATTTGCCAATAAATTAATTAAAACCTGTCGTAGTTTTTGTTGGTCGGTTTGAATATATTGGGGTACGCGATCGCTACGTTGGATGACAAAATCTAAATTTTTAGCCTGGGCTTTGATTTTCAGCATCTCTTCGACTCCTTTGAGCATTTGATGCAAATCGAAGTTGCTTCTTTTTACGACTAATTTGCCCGCTTCTATTTTAGATACTTCTAATACATCATTAATCAGTGCCATCAGGTGTTCTCCACTATGGCTAATGATTCGGAGTTGTTCTTGGTGTTCGCGATTGAGAGTCGAATCTCGCTGCATCAGCTGTACAAAACCCAAGATTGCATTCATAGGAGTCCGCAATTCATGGGTCATTTGAGAAAAGAAAATATTTTTGACGCTATTGGCAGCTTTGGCTTCTTGTAGTGCAGTAGCCAATTCAATAGTCCTCGATGCAACCTGAGTTTCTAAGTTTTTTTGTAGATTCCTTAGCTGGAGGTGAGTTTTTACTCTGGCTACAACTTCTTTAATCTGAAAAGGCTTGGTAATATAATCTACACCTCCAACACTAAAAGCATTAACTTTGTTTAATACTTCATCAAAAGCACTCATAAAGATGACTGGAATAGAGCTAGTTGTTTCCTCTTCTTTGAGACAACGACAAACTTCATAACCATCCATTTCAGGCATGTCTATATCTAGCAGAATTAGATCTGCCCAACCAGTTTTGGCAATGATAATTGCCGCATCTCCTCGATCCACAGAACGAACACTATACCCTCTTCTGGTAAGTATACGAGATAGTAGATCTAAGTTTTCTAATACGTCATCGACAATGAGAATATTATCTTGATTGGCAGGTAGAAAATCCGACATAAGTGTAACTGGGAAAAAACAATTCGGAGAGAACACTATCTTAACTTCGGATTATTAGATTTTGTATTCTAAAAAATAGGAAATAGTTACCTGATCACTGGTATCAAGTAATTATTTGTTAGTTGTTAATTTTTTAAACCACTGCTCAAAGCGATCGCCTAATGCCGATAAGGAATATTCATCTTCTGCTTGTTGGCGACAGGCAAAACGATCTATTTGCTTTATTTGCTTAATTGCTTCTACCAAACCTGTAATGCTATCTGGCTCTACCAAAAAGCCTGTTTTACCCTGCTGCACAATTTCTGATGGACCACCGCGATTGTAGGCAATAATAGGTACGCCACAGGCTAAAGCTTCAATTGCCACATTGCCAAAGGCTTCAATCCAGCGAGGAGTCATCAATAAAGCTCGACATTTGCCCAATTCTTGTTGCAGTTCTTTTGTAGTCAAAAATCCTCTATATTCAATGAGTGCATCGGGAAAATCGCGGCAAATTTCATCCCAATATGCTTGCTCCTGTATCTTGCCAAATATCTTGAGGGGGATGCCAGTTGTATTGACTGCCGCCACAGCATCTTCAAGGGCTTTTTCAGGGGCTATTCGACCCAACCAAGCTAAACAGTCTTCGGGAGAGTTATTAAAATCATAGAGGGCTAAATCAATCGCACTACTAAGAATCTCACAGCGATCGCCAAAAGAGAATGTATCGGCCTGAGACTTGGTATACAGTCCAAATGTCCCTGGATATCGATCAATTATCTGCTCCATAATGCGATCGCTCGCAATGGTCATTGACCCCATACTAATAAAATGGGCAATGGTAGTATCAAAAAAAGGAGTTAAATAAAACGGCAACCAATCAAAGGCAAAATTAACTAGCAAATCATATTCATGTTGAACTGTTTGGGCATAGCTCCACATGTTAGCCAATACTGCATCATCGGGTAAGCATATTGGTACGTCTCGACTCTGAGTTTGTACGGGAATTTGTAAGTTACCAGCAATACCAATAACTCGGACATCTTTCAGCCAAGAGCCTTCTGGCGCAACTACATCAATACAGTGTCCTTTGTCAGACAACGCTTGAGCTAAATTTTGAACGGTTAATTCTACTCCTCCACCCTGTCCCGAACCCAATGAACCAACAGAAGTAGATACAAACAGAATTTTTAACATTAGTTGATGATATATCTTAATTCAATACTTCTTTTAATTGATGTTGTTGCCAGAGAGATTGGTATAAGCCAGGCTCTTGCACCAAGATTTCGTGAGTACCGTTTTGGATAATTTTTCCTTCATCCATAACTAAAATGCGATCGCATATGGCTGCTGCTGATAGTTGATGAGAGATAAAAATTACAGTTTTTTTGGCTCTAGTAGGGGATAAGCTGTTGAGAATTTTGGTAGCAGTTTCATTGTCTACACTCGAAAGAGCATCATCCAAGATTAAGACTTTGGCATCAGTTAGCAAAGCTCTAGCCAAAGATGTCCGCTGCCTTTGCCCGCCAGAAAGAGTTATGCCTCGTTCTCCCACTATTGTTTCGTATTCTTGGGGAAAAGTTAGGATATCTGGATGAATTTGGGCTTGTTGTGCAGATTGGATTACTTCATCAGTTTCGGCTAAAGGTTCGCCATAACGGATATTATTTTTGATAGAGGTACTAAACAAAAAGCTATCTTGGGGTACATAGGCGATCGCTTTTCTTAAGGTATTAATATCTAATTTGGTAATATCGTGTTCGTCTAAAAATAGCTCTCCTGATTCTATATTAAGTAGCCGTGGAATAGCGTTAGCTAAAGTAGATTTTCCTGAACCAATTGAGCCGACTATAGCAACAGTTTCTCCAGGCTTGATCGTAAAATTTAAGTCATAGAGCGCAGGGTTATTGGCATCAGGATAGGTGTAGGTGAGGTTGCGTGCGGTAATCTTGCCTCGGATCTCTTCCCTGGGTAGTGCAATTGCCTGGGGACTATTTTTAATCTTGGGTTCGGCTTTGGTAATAGCTTCTACCCGATCTATACTCACCTCTCCCTGTTGATAAGCCGTGATTGTAAAGCCCAATAAAGCCGTGGGAAAGACTAAACCCTCCACAAACAAAACTAAAGCAATAAAATCCCCTACTGTAATTGTGCCACTGGCGATCGCACCTGTACCCAACCACAGCAAAATTAACAGACTAATATAAGAAATTCCTTCAATGATGGGAAAAAGCAAATTTCTGGTTCGAGCTAATTTAAGACTAGATTCTAATAGTTCCTGGTTTTTGACTTTAAAAGCTTCTCGTTCCTGATTTTCTTGAGCATAAATCCTAATCAGAGCCATACCGCTCATATCCTCTTGAATTAGTTCGCTCAAGTCTGATAGCTTAACCTGAATTTCCTCTTGATATTCACGCAGTTTCCCACTAAACAACTGTACCGTCATCAACATTAATGGATAAACTGCCAGTGCCATAAAACTTAGTTTGACATCAATCCGAAGCATTGCAGGCAAAGTAAAAGCATAGGCAAAAATAATATTGACAAAGCTCAAAACAGCAAAACCAACCAAGCGACGAATATTGTCTACATCGCTAGTAGCACGATTAATCAAATCCCCCGATCTGTTTTCCGAGAAATAATTAGGCTCAATAGTTAATAAGTGCTGAAATATTTTCTGCTTAAGACCAAACTCAACCTGTCTTCCTGCACCAAAAATCAGCACCCGCGACAGCATCCGAAATCCCCACATCACTGCTGATAACAACAACAGCCATAATGCAGAGCTAGATAGTTGGTCAAAACTAAACTCCCCCTGTAGCCGATCTATACTGTCTCGAATCAGAAGGGGAATATATACCTTTAACCCATTAACAATTATGAGCGCGATTACACCAATTAAAACTATTCGCCAGTGGGGACGAAGATAGTTGCCGAGTTTTTGTAGCCTTGAATTTGCCATCTACAAATCTTAACAATTTTTTCTTTAATGACCAATAGTTTTTTGAGATGGTTATTTTTTAAGATAATTTCTCGCCATATAAAAACAGGCAATTGTTTTTCCATCAATGGGTTCGCCAGTTATAATAGCCTGTTCTAATTCTTCTTCACTCATTAACACCACTTCGATGTCTTCATCTTCATCTTGCTGGGGTGGTATTTCCAGCTTTTCTAAATCCTGCGCCAAAAAGGCATAAATATATTCATCGGAATAGCCAGGAGCAAGAATAAATTTGCCCATATCTTGCCATTTACTCGCTCTATAGCCCGTTTCTTCTTCTATTTCTCTTTTTATAGTTTCAAAAGGAGACTCTCCAACTTCTACTGTTCCCGCAGGAAACTCTAACAGTCTGCCAGCTACGGTAAAGCGATATTGCTTGACTAGGACAAATTTACCGTCAGCAGTTACAGGCACAGCCAAAGCACCCCCTGGGTGGCGGATACATTCCCACTGCCCAACTGCACCATTGGGCAAACGTAACTTGACTACTTCGTAATCAAATTTACGACCTTTATAAGCAAGTTTTTGTTCGAGAATTTCTGCTGGTTCGTTTCCTACAGACATGATAGTTTTATTGTAATGGCATCGATTGCACAAATATCATATCTTGGCACTGTTGATCTGGGTTATAAAACTATGGCTGGTAAACGTAATTCAAAGGGTAAACGCATTGCTTATCAAGAGTTTGGTAGTCCCGACAATTCCCAGGCGTTAGAAAGAGCAGTCCCCGATTTACCCCCCAACCAACAGGATCTGAGACTTCACGCAACGCGCTCGGGAAGAAACGGTAAGACTGTTACTATTATTAGTGGGTTTCAACACAATCCTGAAAGTTTAGGAAAATTACTTAAAAAGCTTAAAAGTCAATGCGGTAGCGGTGGGACGGTTAAGGATAATAGTCTGGAAATTCAGGGCGAGCATAAGCAAAAGCTTTTGGAACTTGTGACTAAGTTGGGCTACAAAGCCAAAATTAGTGGAGGCTAACTACACGTTGCTTCTAGTAGATTATTAGCGTAAATATAAACTAAACCGCATCTAGTTTGAAGTGCAGTAAGGCGTATAGTTGAGGTCACGTCTTTTGAGGTTTCCTCAAAAGCTAGTGAT
>CAKZYI010000112.1 GCA_937884735.1 uncultured Pleurocapsa sp. | reverse complement strand
AACTTCCCTCCTGCATTAACAAAATTAGGACTATCGATCGCCTCTGGTTCAACTCCTAACGACCGCAACTCCTCACGACTGTAGAAATAGATTGACTCCTCTCCAAGCTTAAGATTATGCCAAAATTCCGTAACGTTTTTAGCACCAGGAAATCTTCCCGCCATGCCAATAATGGCTATTTCTAATCCGTTATTCATTGCGATCGCTTTTTCCAATAAAATCTATAATTCAACAGTCAACGTCAAAGAAGCTGTCCTGAATTCAATAGCTTTGTAGAGACAATATCTAAGCTAATTAACCTATTCATTCTACCAGAAATTAATCTATAGCAATTGAAAAATGGTTTCAATTAAAGATGCCAAAATAGCGAGACAGCGCGTTGCGGAGGTTCCCTCCGTACAGCCTGCAAAGCAGGCAAAGTCATGCCGAGGAATGACGATGGCGCATACGCGCCGTGCGACTGTCGAGGGTGTGATCGTCAATAATTCCATTAACAATAGTTCAGGCAATAAACCTATATTTAAGCTAATTGCCCTAACTGTCCTCGTTCCTTTGTCCTTTGTCCTTTGTCCTTTGTCCTTTGTTCTTGTTCCTCTGCCCTAATAAAGCTCCTCTTCCATATCAGTCTCAATTATACAGTCAGACATAGGGTAAGCCACACACAAAAGCGCATATCCTTCTTGTATTTGGTCATCATCCAAAAAAGACTGATCGGACTGGTCTAACTGTCCTTCCAGAATTTTCCCTGCACAGGAAGAACAAGCCCCCGCACGACAAGAGAAAGGCAGGTCTAGTCCTTGGTCTTCAGCAACATCTAGAAGATATTCATCATCAGGAACTTCAATAGTTTCATTTAAACCTTTTGCTTCGTTCACAAAAGTTACTTGGAAGACTGTCATGAGTATTTAACTATAATAATTCTCAATAGCTATGATATATCTGTTTGTACAATTAGAAAGAAATTTAAGCTTTATTTAAAGCGAAGACAGAAGCCCGATAAAGCAATATCAAGAATATCAGTGCATTTTCTGCACCCTTCAATACCAAAAACGGTTCTACTTATTACTTATAACATCCGCCTTGAAAATTGATAAGCATTCGGACTCGCGCCATACTTACGCTTAAAAGCTGCGCTGAATGAGGTAGGACTATCGTAACCAACTGCACGGGCTATAAAAGTAACTTTCATTTGCCCATCTAAAAGTAATGCTGATGCTTTTTCCAAACGGCGATCGCGCAAATAGCCAAATACAGTTGTACAAAATACCTCTCTAAAACCTCGTTCGAGGCTATAGTCACATATCCCCACCTGACTGGCTAACTCCATCAATGATGGTGGATTGCTCAAGTTTTTTAATAAGATTTCTTTAGCGTGATAAATACGCTCTAGGCGATCGCTTTTTAATAAAGAAGTTCTAAATTCGCCCTCTTGGACTGCTGCTTCTTCTTCCAGCATCAACGCGATTATTTCGGTCGCTTTGCCTTCTAGAAACATTCTTTTCGTCATACCTTGATAGGGGCATTGAATGATTTGCTGTAACGAGGGGGTCACTTTAGGTGGTGTTTCTCTAACTTGCTTATAGCAACCACCATCGGGAGATTCAACTAGATGCTTAAATACTGCTGGCAATTCTCCAGACGAGTCGCTGACAAAAGAACGCAGCACTTCTGGCTGTACTAAGATTTTAACTTCAAGGAATGGCTCTGTATGCGAACAATCGTCAATGACACGACCTTCCGAACCCCTGCCAAAGATAAGATGTTTTCCCGCCTCAAGAGAGATATTCGTTTGTTTGTGAGAAGAAGAACTGTTAGTAACTTGCAGTTTCCCTGAAAGCCAAAAATGCCAGTGCAATGGTTCTTCATACTCAGGAGTATAGACCGCAAGTCGATTGTGACACTTTTCGTTAATAATCAGCAGCCGTATTCCCTTTCGTAATTGAATACATCGCCTCCATCCTCGAATAATGCGTCCATCGTACTTATAGGTAGTATCCAGTTCATCTGACGGATCGAATTGCAGTTGCTCTTGGTCTGCTTCTTGAAATAGCTCAAAATATTCTTGCGATGTTAAGGAAATAGTCATGATGAGGAAAAGATAACGGGTAACAAATCGAGCAAAGGTGCAGAGAGTTAACAGCTACATAACCCAACATAATATTTTGGCATTATCGCATCGCTTTAACTTGTAAATACTTTTAACTAATATTAACTGAATTTTGACTTTTTCTCTTCGAGACAGTGTTTTGTTCTTCGAGACAGTGTTTTGCCCTTGGCAACTATCAATTCATAGTATGGTGATTTTGAGACATATATTGATTCTAGTTCGCAATAGTCATCACAAATCTGCTTGCTATTTTAGCGGTTATTTTAAACAGTATTAGCTTACTTTTTGGGCTTTTTTTATTCCGATTGAGGAATTATTTTGTTACACGGCATCTTACCTAAGTAAGTTGCTTTGCGATCGCTCAAGTCAGAAGTAAAAATAATTAATTCGATCTTCATAACTATTCTCAGCAAGGACGGAGATCGAACTTTTATTAAAAATAGAAATTTGGATGAGTTTGTACAGGCTCAATATTTCATAACTCAAGAGAAATACGAGAAAAAGGAAATCAAAAGATATGGTTCAGATTAGCTTATCTACCTCCACCAGCTACGAGGGCGAACAAAATGCTCTGGTTGAAGAGCTTGGAACATCCTTAACCGTTAACTTCGAGCTGGACGAACCATCTCCAGAAGGTGGTTTAAAAGTATTTGTCGATAGTGATGTCGAGCAGATTGTCAACCGTTTGGATTTACCAGGGTTTGCTTTTAACCCCACAGCCGAAAATATCGATCCTGCTACATTCGGTACGAGCTTTGATAATTCAGGCTTTTTTCTAACTATCGATGAAGGCGCAACTACTGCCAGCTTCACCATAGACGTTTTTGATAACCCCGAACCAGATACAACTTTACCCGAAACCTTTGACGGGTTAGTCGAAGCTAGCTTTTTTCTGGTCGCACCAGATGAGGTATTAGAAGAAGATGCAGCCGATGTCGGGACTTTGGGCGATTATACAATCAGTGCTGAAGGGGCATCTACCACTGTTATATTTGCCGATGAAGAAAGTCAGTTAACGGATACAGGAGAATGTCCCTCCGAACCCACAGTTCCAGATCCTAATAGCGGTACGGATGCGTTACTGGTAAGTTTATTTACAGGACCCGATAATCTAATAGAAGATGAGAGAACAGTTTCCGCTCATGCTTTTAACGTTACCAATGGAGTAATACCTGAA
>CAKZYI010000111.1 GCA_937884735.1 uncultured Pleurocapsa sp. | reverse complement strand
TGAGGAACAAAAGGTAATCAAACACCTATTTGCTCGTTGTAACTTTAATCCAACCCCTCAAGAATTAGCAGCCGAAGAAGGAAGAAATAAGCCAAAAAAACCCAGAGACAACATTGCCAATGAAGAGTGTAGACAAACCGTTAACGAACCTGATATAGAAAAAACACCTAAATAACTTCTGATTGCCGATCAATGAAACATCATCAAATAGCTTTGAAAATTAAAACCACAGGAAAATCTCTCCACAAGATTACCAATCAAATAGAACAAGCTGTAGCAAAATCTTCCGTTGTTGATGGTTTATGTACAGTTTTTGTACGTCACACTTCGGCATCTCTGTTAATTCAAGAAAATGCCGATCCTGACGTATTGGTAGATTTAGAAAACTTTTTTGCTCAGTTGGTTCCTGAAGATGCTATGAAATATGTCCATAGCACAGAAGGCTTAGACGATATGCCCGCTCATATTCGATCCGCTTTAACTCATACCTCAGAAAACATTCCTGTTTCTGGAGGGAGGTTAGTTTTGGGTACTTGGCAAGGAGTCTATTTGTGGGAACATCGTCAACGCAGTCATCAAAGAGAGATTGTTGTTCATGTCAGTGGAGAATAATGACTGATGACTAATGACTAATGACTGATTTCTGATTGCTGATAATTAACCGATGAATAATAAATTTCTCTATCATATTACTTCTTTATCTGAATGGAATACTGCCCAAAGCAAGGGTGAATATCAACCACAGGGTTTTGCTCAAGAGGGCTTTATTCACTGTTCCTATAGTCATCAACTCCTAACAGTGGCGCATCGGTTTTATAAAGGGCAAGATGGTCTTGTAATATTAATGATTGAGTATTCTACAATAAGTAGCAGTCTGGTGGAGGAAAATCTGGAAGGGGGAACAGAGTTATATCCTCATATTTACTGTCCATTGCCCATTAATTCAGTAATTAAAGCAGTTGCTTTCCCCTGTGATGCTGAAGGTGGTTTTATCCTACCTGAAGAATTAAAAATATGAATTATGGTCTAGCAAACTTTTATATTAATTACGATCGCCTCTGTGATACGATCGCTTTCCATGCACAAAGTAAAGTCCTGTGGTGTCATCTGTTTTACTCGAACCAAAAAACCGTCCTTTTTATTAATGAAGCGATCGCATCGTTATGATTTGCCCAAGGGTCATATTGAGCCAGGAGAAACGGAGTTACAGTGTGCTTTGAGGGAACTGTGGGAAGAAACAGGCATCAGCAACCGACAAGTCTGCTTAGATCTAGATTTTCGCTTCAAAACTATTTATTATCCTCGTTATCGGCGTTTTGATGGGCAAAAGGTCGAAAAATCTTTAGTGATATTTTTTGGCTGGGTAAGCGAAGAATTAGAAATTGTGATGACAGAACATAGTTCATCAGAATGGATTCAATGGAATCCACCCCACTATTTCCGCAATCGAATCATAGATGAATTGTTGACAGCAGTAGATAAGCAATTAAAAATCAACGCTTCATAGATGTTGTTTGACGATGACTTTGGTTGACTTTAATAACTTTTATGGTGAAAAATATTTGGCATCAAGAAGGTTTGGCAAAGTTCAAAATAGATAATGCTTTTTACAATCCCCAAAGTAAGTTTGTTCGAGATTTGGGTGTTATAGCTGCCATTGTTCGCAAGCAAGAGTTGGGAAGTTTGAGAGTTATAGATGCTTTGGGTGGTTGTGGCGTTCGCAGTTTGCGTTATTTACAAGAGGCTAAAGCCGACTATGTATGGCTTAATGAAGGCAATCAAGATCATAGTTTTGTCATACAGAACAATTTAGCATTGGAGATCAATAGCGATCGTTGTCATGTTACCCATCAAGATGCCCACCGAGTGTTTTTTAGCTGTTACACTCGCCGTGATTATTACGATCTGGTAGATGTGGACTGTTTTGGCAGTGCTGTCCCCTATCTAAACACTATGCTATGGGCAACCAAAATCGGTGGATTGATGTATCTTACCAGTACTGATGGGCGAACTTTGACAGGACATCCCCCTGAAAAGAGCGTACAAACTTATGGCTCAATTTCTCGTTCTCACCCCGCCAAACATGAACAGGCTTTGAGACTTTTGATTGGTGCTACTCAACAACAGGCTGCTACTCAAGGATTGGGGATTGAACCTGTATTTTCTTTGTTTACAGGTAAAACTTATCGCTTGATGATGCGCCTAGTATCAAAGCCTCAGATAACCCAGGGCAACTATGGTTTTCTGGGTTACTGTCATAACTGCGGCAATTACCAGACGATATCTTGGCGCAAGTTAAATAAGATTGGCTGTAGCTGCAACACTCCTAACGTTACGGTTAGTGGGGCAATGTGGCTAGGAAACCTGCACGACTCCCAATTACTAAATCGTTATATTAATTTAGCGCAACAGTTGAAGTGGCAAAAAATAGTAGACTTACTCGTCATAATGGCAGGAGAAATCGATTTACCGCCGTACTTTTACACCCTCAAATCAATAAGCGGGTTTAGCAAGCTAGATCTCCCAAAGCGATCACATTTAATTAGAGCATTACAAAAACGAGGCTATAAAGCAGCAGCAACCCATATCAATCCTCAAGCGATAAAAACTGATGCCACCATCGAATCAATTATCAAGTCTGTTTAATTTGTTTCTTAGGAGTTAATAAGATCGATCTATTAATGACCTACTTTATTAATCCAAAACTTCAACAAGTTCCCCTGTAATGCTAAAGGAGCGAAACTCGTTAATTTTAACCCTGACATTTTTACCTTTTAACTGCTCTATTTTGCCAGGGAAGAATGTAAGCCTGTTTGTTCGCGTCCTTCCCATAACTTGATTGGGATCTTTCGTATTTTGAGCTTCGACTAATACTTCTTCCTCTCGTCCCAAATACCTAGCAGAGCGAGATTTAGCCGAAATATGCACCAAACGATTCAATCTTTGTAAGCGATCGCTTTTTACCTCTTCGCTTAACTGGTTTTCCCACAATGCCGCAGGAGTTGCTGGGCGAGGAGAATAAGCAGCAGTATTAATTAAATCAAATCCAATGTCTTCAACTAGTTTTAGGGTGTTTTCAAACTGCTCTTCGGTTTCTCCAGGGAAGCCAACAATAGCATCAGCCGTAACGGAGGCATCGGGCATATATTCTCGAATAGTATCTATAATGCGACGATACTTTTGATGGGTATAGCCCCGCTTCATTGCCTTAAGAATGTCATTGTCTCCTGACTGAAAAGGAATATGAAAATGTTCGCAAACCTTGGGTAAATCTTTACAGGCTTTAATAAGTCTTTCCGTAAAGTAACGAGGGTGACTAGTGGCAAAACGAATACGTTCAATATTCGGCACATCGTGAACGTAATGAAGCAAATCAGTCAGAGTATACTTGTGTCTGCCCTCTTGAGTGCTACCAGTTAATTCTCTACAATAGGCATCAATTTTTTGCCCCAATAAAGTAATTTCTTTGAAGCCCTGTTTGCCCAACGCTTCCATCTCGGCACGAATTGCTTCAGGGGTACGAGACTGTTCTACTCCTCGCACATTAGGAACAACACAATAGCTACATCTTTCATTACAGCCATAAATAATATTGACCCAAGCACTGATATTACTATCACGCCGAGGTTTGGTAATATCTTCGACAATATGAATGGGTTCAGTAGCTACTACTTGATTGCCATCAAACACCTGAGTTAGCAAATCTTCCAAACGATTGGCATGTTGAGGTCCCATTACCAGATCCAGCTCAGGGACGCGACGCAGCAATTTTTCGCCTTCCTGTTGAGCCACACATCCCGCTACAACTAAAGTTAAATTGGGATCTTGGTGCTTGCGTTTTGCCTGTCTACCCAAATAAGAATAGACTTTTTGTTCGGCATTGTCTCGAATAGTACAGGTATTATAAAGAATCAAATCTGCTGAAAACGGGTCTTCTGAAGCTTCAAACCCCATCTTTTCTAAAACGCCAGCCATACGCTCGGAATCGGCTTTATTCATCTGGCAACCGAAAGTAGTTATATTGTATTTTTTGCTGGCGTTTTTCATAAAGGATCAACAGTAATGAAAATATAGAACAGGATTGCTATAGCTTTACTAGGTTAGTTTCAATATCTATCCTGGTTTATTTTATAAGATCTAGAGGACAAACTTAATTTTGAGTTTTACCAAGCAACAGCCCTAACTATTAGCTTTCAATTATCACTAAGGCGATATACCTCTTCAGCAACCTGTTTTAACCTGCGTAATTGAGCCTGCATATCTTTTTTGGTCAAGCCAGCAGCAAAGGTGTTAAAGCCCCAATTAACGATAGGATTAGGAATCTCAAATTCAAAGCGGTTAAGCAAAAAAGTACCATCCTTAGTAGGCGTACATTCCCAGCGATCGCGTCCTTTGAAAAATCCATCAAATTCCCATACAATCAACCCAGGCTCCCTCTGGGCTACTACACTCCTGAGACTGGGCTGCAATAGAGGTATCTTAATTGTAAATCGACTCAAACTATTAACTTTGGTACTCCAAGTACCGATAGGTTCGCATCGCAACATAGGATTGAGCCAACGGTGCATTAATTTTAAGTCAGTCAGACATTCTTCTGTAATTACAGCACTAGCTTTGATCCTAATTGATTGTTCAAAAAATTGGAGCGATGGCATTATTGTTTTACAAAAATATTGATTTGAAGGTAAAGAAGAATACAATTATCAGCCGTATAAATAAACATCAAGCATTCTTAATGTTTATTTAATTTTTGAGATTTATTTATTCTACTAGTGCAATTACATTTTATTACATATATAAAAATCTGTGAGTTAACCAAAAGACCATAACCAACAAAGAGATATTGACGTCTAATTTTTATTTATTTAGGACAAAAATCTTTTGCGTAACCCACAAAAAAAGTAAGAAAATATTAAGTTTAAACTACGCATATTGGCTGAAAAAAAGCGAAGATCATTAACTTTTGGAGCAGATCCAAATTAATTTGGCATAATTATCGCAGAAAAATATATTTACTGAGTGAAAATAACAAGACATCTGTATCATTTATCGCTAATATCAATGGCGAGAATGACTAGATGAATTAAGACTAAAGAACATGACACAAATAATTAGTAATATTTCGTCACTAGATCCTCGGCTGCTGGCACAAGCTGGGGGTGGCAATCAGATAACTAATCTGCTCAATGGCAACTTAGGTGCTTCGGCACTTGGGGTAATCAAAGCTATTGTCATCCTTGTATTAGGCTTGATCGTTGCTTCTGTAGTGAAAGGGTTAATCAAGAAGCTCCTCAATAGCACTGATATCGATAATCGCATTGCGGCAGCAATTTCAGGACAAAGGGGAGGAGAGTCGATCCCCATCGAAAATTGGATTGCAACTCTGTTTTATTGGCTGATAGTTCTATTTGCAGTGGTGGCATTCTTAAATGCCCTACAGCTAGATGCTGTTTCCGCGCCTCTCAATACCCTGCTTAACCAAATTACAGGCTTTTTACCCAAAATTTTGGGTGCAGCTTTCCTTTTGGGTATTGCTTGGGTAGTGGCTACCATCGTCAAAACGCTGGTAACGACTGCATTAGGAGCGTTAAATATCGAGCAGCGTTTGGGACTAGATTCAGCAGACTCTAACGACTTTTCCTTGACTGATACATTAGGTAATGCCCTGTATTGGTTTATCTTTCTTTTATTCCTGCCCGCAATATTAAATGCGCTACAGCTAAATGGAACTCTTGAGCCAATTCAAGAAATGCTCAACGAAGTTTTAGCCATGCTGCCCAATGTTTTAGGTGCGGTAATTATTGGCGCAGTATTTTGGTTTATTGCAACCATTGTTAAACGTAATGTCACCAATCTTTTGGCTGCTACTGGGGTAGATAATATTGGTCGTAAATTTGGCATGGGCGGAGGTGCTGGCAAACAGTCTCTTTCTTCTATCATTGGTACTGTTGTCTTTGTACTAATCCTAATTCCTGGTATTATTTCGGCGTTGGAGCAACTACAGATCCGTGCGATCTCCGAACCTGCCACTGACATGCTCAACCAAGTCCTAGACTTGATGCCCAAAGTATTTGCAGCAGCCGTAGTACTAGGCTTTTTCTATGTTGCATCCCAGTTTGTTTCTGAGTTTGTCACCAACATTCTGACCAATATTGGTTTTAATAACCTTTTGCAATGGTTGGGTATTTCTTCGGCAGAGTCTGGAACAAGCACTACTCCCGAAGAAGCGGGCTTAGAACCTATCGATTTGGGTTTAAGCTCAGAACAGCCTACTATGATTCAAACTGAACCCACAGTTGGTTCAAAAACTCCTTCAGAGTTAGTAGGTATTTTATGCCAAGTGGGAATCATGCTAGTTGCTACTCTTACCGCAGTAGATATCTTAGGTATCCCTGCTTTACAAGAAGTAGTTGCAGTTATTTTGGCGATCGCAGCACAGGTTTTAATTGGTGTAATTGTCTTTGCAATTGGTTTATATCTGGCAAATTTAGCCTTCAACCTAATCTTGGCTTCAGGAACAGCTCAATCTCGTTTTTTGGCACAGTCGGCTAGAGTGGCGATTTTGACTTTGGTTGGAGCAATGGCTCTAAATCGCATGGGTATTGCCCCCAACATTGTTATCCTCGCTTTTTGCTTAATTCTCGGAGGTATTGCCGTTGCGATCGCATTAGCCTTTGGTTTAGGCGGTAGAGAAGTTGCCAAAGAAGAACTGAAATCTTGGGTCAACTCTTTTAAAGGTCAATAAAAATATACCGTTTAAATCAATCAATTTGATTACTTTGGCTTCCAGTATTGGTTTACTGGAAGTTTTTATTTTATTTGTATTTGTCTCAATCAGTCCGTCAACTAATTGTTCCGCTCAACGGAGAACTAGCACTAGCATATTGTTTAACGGGGATTCTGCCTGATAAGTAAGCGAGTCTTCCCGCTACGGCTGCCATACCCATTGCTTGTCCCATTGCTACAGGATTTTGCGCCAAAGCGATCGCACTATTTACCAGCAGTGCATCTGCCCCCATTTCCATGCCCAAAGCTGCTTCGCTGGGTGTACCAATACCTGCATCTATAACAACGGGGATATTAGCTTCTTCAATAATAATTTTAATATTGGCTGCGTTGTTTATTCCCTGCCCCGATCCAATCGGCGAACCCAATGGCATTACAGTGGCGCATCCAACTTCTTCTAAACGTCTGGCTAACAAAGGATCGGAATTGATGTAGGGTAGTACGGCAAAACCTTCTTTAACTAGCTTTTCTGCTGCCTCTAACGTGCCAATAGGATCGGGCAGGAGATATTTAGCATCGGGAATCACTTCGAGCTTGATAAAGTTATTATCTTCCTGTCCTAGAAGCTTTGCCATTTCCCTTCCCAGACGGGCTACTCGAATTGCTTCTTCTGCCGTTTTACAACCTGCGGTATTAGGCAGCATCCAAATTTTACTCCAGTCTAGTGCTTCGGCTAATCCTTCATGTCCAGGGGCTTTTGTTTGTACTCTTCTTACCGCTACTGTAACGATCTCACAGCCACTAGCCTCAACACTCTGCTGCATTGCTTCCATACTGGGATATTTCCCTGTGCCAGTCATTAAGCGAGAATTAAAAGTCTTGCCTGCAATAGTTAATTTATCTGTATCCTCAATTATTAAAGAATTGCTCAATAAAGAAGTAGTGGAGGCGGGTAGTGGTGCTTGGGGAGTTGATTCTATTTGAAGAGGATATTTTGGCGTACTGCTACTAAGAGATGTCATGTTGCTTGCTTGATGAAAACGTTGATAGCTAAATTCTGCTAAAAGAGGAGCAGATTCTTGTTTTAAAATTAAATCTGCAATAAGCGATGCTGTAATAGGTGCCAGAAGAATCCCATTGCGATGGTGTCCCGTAGCCAAAAAGAGATTTTCGCAAGCACTGCAACCAATAATAGGTAGTTCATCGGGAGTACCAGGGCGGAAACCCCACCATAATTCTTCAATTTGCCAATCAGCAGCAGCGGGATATAGTTCTGTCGTCTTGCTTAGTAAATTTTGAATTCCTTTAGGGGTGTTGTAGGGAGTCCAATTTACGTCTTCTACCGTCGCACCTACAATGAGTCTTCCGTCTTGCCGAGGTACTAAATAAACACCTTCTCCATATAAAACCCTTTGTAAAGGATAGGGTTGGTGTAATCTTTGAGGCATTCTAAGAGACATCATTTGCCCTTTTACGGGACGAATTGGCAAAGGATGGAGTTGACCAGACCAAGAGCCCGCAGCCAAAACATACTGCTCTGCTTCTAACAGACCTATATCAGTTAAAACTCCATTTACTTTGCCCTGTTTTTGCTGGATAGCTTTAACGCTGACTCCTTCTTTGATCTCTACTCCCAGAGTTTGCGCCCCTTGCAATAGCGATCGCATTAAACATCGATTGTCTACCTGTCCGTCTTCGGGATACCACCAGCTACCAACTACTTTATCGCTCAATCCTGGCTCGTATAGTTTAGTTGTCTTTCTGTCTAACCAAAAAACACTATCATTCTCTACAGTTGATTTTGGCTGACTATAAACAGGGGCTAGAATACCACAGGGCAGATTTCCAATATCTATTCCTGTCAATTCCTCTAGTTTGCGCGCCCATTCGGGATAAAGCCAACGCGATCGCATACACAGTTCCAGCATTGGTTTGGAGGTCAATTTCTCCGCCATTGGTGCGAGCATTCCTGCGGCTGCATTTCCCGCTGCTTGAACAAAATCCTTACTAACTACAGTAACTTTTGCTCCATGACGTTTTAGCTCAATAGCGATCGCCAAACCCATTACGCCACCGCCAACAATCAGAATATCTCTTGTTGTTTTCATACCTTTTTTATTGACCCCCAACCCTATAACTTTAACGTAAGCTTTAGGCATAATTCTCTAGGTTAAATCACATCAAGAAACATGACTAATTGTTGCTTTGATATTAATCGATGTAACTTTACCCCGTTAAAAATGATCTTCGACGGTTTTAAAATTTCTCTTCTTTTTGCGTGCTGGTGATTTGAGCTAATGTTTCAGACTTTAATTGTGAAATATTAGCCCTTCATAAAATACTATAAGAACTACTTATATTGAAAATTAAATTTTCCCAAAGAAATATTTAATACTAGTTTTTCACCAAATTTAAGAGGAAATTTCAACAGATATGGATTTTTTCGGTACGGTTTTAGATGATGTTCTAGAAGGTCAGGCAAGCGACGACTTTTTACTGGGTGATGGGGGTAATGATTTTTTAATCGGTGGGGCAGGTAACGATCAGCTAGTAGGTGGCGATGTTAGTTTGACCGTTGGCGGTAGAGATACCTTAGAAGGTGGTGTAGGGGATGATGGATATGTGATTTCCTTAGAGAGAGGTGGAGGAAGTCAAATTGAAGATGTAGCAGGCACTGATGTTGTCTTGATTTTGGCGGAAAATAGTAATTTAAGCGCATTAAATACACCCGAATCTTTTGCCGATGCTTCTCTTTATGGAGATGGGGCGATTACATTAGCTCTTCCTCAAGCGGGAATCATCGGCATTGATAGGTCTGGAACTGATTTAATTGTCGATATTAACCGTAATGGAATAGCTGAAACAGAAGAAGATCTGACTATTGTTAATTTTTTCGATATATCGGGACAATTGAGTATAGGGTCGATTGAATTAATCAACAATATTACTAATACTCAAGATATTGTCGATTTCTTAGGTAGCAGTTCTATAAATTCCAATTTAAACAATATAGATGGAACAGATGGCGACGATCTTCTTAATGGAACAGCGAGTAATGATTATATTGAAGGTGGTGCAGGAGCAGATAGTCTTAATGGTTTGGAAGGAGACGATCTTCTTTCTAGCGGTGAAGGAAACGATTTTCTTTCTTACAGTACATCTCAATTTAATTCGGACTCTATTGGAGGAAGGGATACTTTACAAGGGGGAGATGGTGATGATGGCTATAGCATCTCATTAAATTCGGGCGGAGGAATAATAATCGAAGATACATCAGGTCTAGATTTTCTTGGTTTGGTAGCGGAAAACACTGATGTAGATGCTTTAGCTAATGGTTTAGCTGATTATTCCGATCCTGTTGTTTATGGCGATGCTGCTGTTACATTGTCTTCCCCTCAAGCTAACATCATCGGTCTAAAGAAATCTGGAACAAATCTAATTATTGATATAAATCGTGACGGTATTGCTGAAACAGACAATGATCTAACTATTATTGACTTTTTTGACGAACAAGGGGAATTAACGACAGGTTCGATGGAAGGGATCAACAATATTGTTGATTCTCAAGACATTGTTAATTTTTTTAATCCCAATCTTCAAGAAATGCTTATCAGGGAAGAAACAACTGTATATAGGTTTTTTAATAACAATACGGGAGTTCATTTTTATACAGTTAATGAAGTCGAAAAAGATGCTGTTATAGAACAGGGTAACTTCAGTTTTGAAGGTGCATCCTATGAAAGTGTAGATTCTCTGACAGGGGGAAGCGTACCTGTTTATCGTCTTTTAAATCAAGATACAGGAGTTCATCTCTACACAATATCTGAAGTCGAACGAAATACTACGGAGAGTTTAAGCAACTATGTTTTTGAAAGTGAAGCTTTTTTTGCTTATGCCACCGAAGTAGAAGGATCTGTTCCTATTTATCGCTTTTTCAATAACACTACAGGGGCACATTTTTATACTCCTTCAGTGATTGAGAAAAATAATGTGACAGAGAATTTACCAGATTTTCAATCAGAAGGAATTGCTTACTATGCTCTACCTAGTTTTGTGGGAAATGAAAACTTACTTTAGTAACCGACAACTCAAAATTTAAAACCAAAAATATTTAAAACCAAAAATTCTATATAATATAATCCTCATACGTACAAAGCTGACCTCGAACATACAGGCAGCGATAACTTCGTTAAGCTTCTAATCACGCGCTTTTCTTATAACCATGCTCAATCCAAATTTGGAAGCAATTGAACTCAATAAAGATGAGTATCAAAGATACTCGCGCCATATAATCCTGCCAGAAGTAGGACTAGAAGGTCAAAAACGCCTAAAGGCAGCTAGTGTTCTCTGTATCGGTAGCGGTGGTCTTGGTTCTCCTCTTTTGCTGTATCTTGCAGCAGCAGGGATTGGCAGAATCGGCTTGGTTGACTTTGATATTGTTGATAGTTCCAATTTACAACGTCAGATTATTCACAGTGAATCATGGGTAGGCAAACCAAAGATTGAGTCAGCTAAAGACCGTATTCACAGTATTAATCCCCATTGCCAGGTAGACTTATACGAAACTGCAATCAGCTCTGAAAATGCTTTAGATATTCTTGCGCCTTATGATGTAGTTGTTGACGGAACAGATAATTTTCCTACTCGTTATTTAACTAATGACGCTTGTGTATTGTTGGACAAGCCCAACGTTTATGGTTCTATCTTCCGTTTTGAAGGTCAAGCAACAGTCTTCAATTACCAAGGAGGTCCTAACTATAGAGATCTTTATCCCGAACCACCACCACCAGGAATGGTTCCTTCCTGCGCTGAAGGGGGAGTTTTAGGGGCTCTGTGTGGCATTATTGGCACAATACAGGCAACAGAAGCAATCAAAATTATTTTGGGCGCAGAAAATACTCTTAGTGGTAGATTGTTACTTTACAATGCGTGGGATATGAAGTTCCGCGAATTAAAATTGCGACCCAATCCAGAACGTCCTGTAATCGAAAAACTAATTGATTATCAAGAGTTTTGTGGTATCCCTCAAGCAGCAGCAGCAGAAGCAGAAGCAGGAAATATGATTGCAGATATGTCGGTTCAAGACTTAAAACAACTTATGGATAGCGGCAAAGATGATTTTGTCTTACTAGATGTTCGCAATCCTAATGAATATGAAATTGCCAAAATCGACGGTTCGGTTTTAATTCCTCTATCAGAATTAGAAGACGGTAGCGGCGTTGGAAAAGTGAAGGAACTACTTAATGGTCATCGTCTCATTGCTCATTGTAAGTTGGG
>CAKZYI010000110.1 GCA_937884735.1 uncultured Pleurocapsa sp. | reverse complement strand
CCAACAAATAATATTATCATTCTCACAGGACGGTACAAGCACACGGGGCATACAAGAACTCGAATTCAATTATAGTCACAGTCCTTCCCAAATTCATTCGGGTGTCATATCCTTACATTGTTACCATGTAATTTAATATTAGGCTTTATCGGCACAAGCTTCTAGCCTATTGATTTCTAAATTGTTAGTTAAATATGACTTTAGCAACCCTCAATAGTTTGATTTCCCAATCTGAAGCTCTGGCTTTGATTGATTTTGCGATCGCTCAATCTCAAGCTGATGGTGTATTTATTAGTCTCAGTGCGAGCGAAACGGCATTGAGTCGTTTTAGTGAGAATCAAATCAGTCAAAATGTCCGTAAAAATACTTTTAGTCTCAGCGTCACAAGCTATTTTGGCATGCGGAGTGCTTCGGCTTCTACCACGGAATTGGATCGAGATGCGATCGCTTTAACGGTGAAACGCGCAGAAGATCTGGCTAGCATTGCTCCTGAAGATCCTGAATGGGTAGAGTTGTTGCCCCAGCAAACTTATCAGGATCGAGAGCCTGGATTTGATCGAGCTACTGCAACTCTTTCTCCTCTTAAGAAAGGCGAGATCATTCAACAGGTATGTGCTTTGAGCAAAGAGGCGGGAGTCAACGGATCGGGGACACTTAGCTTTAGAGTTGGGCTAAATGCGATTGGTAATTCTCAAGGTTTACGGGGTTGCGATCGCACTACAGAAGCTGATTTTAGCTTTACTGCCCGCGTTAATGATGGTTCTAGCTGGAATCGGTGTACAGCTTGGAGTATAGAGCAGCTACCAATTATTGAATTAACAGAAAAGGTAATTGCCAGAGCGATCGCATCTCAAAATCCTCAAGAGATCGCACCAGGAGACTATACGGTTGTTTTTGAGCCTTCGGCAGTTGCTAGTTTAGTACCTTGGGTAATCTGGAATCTCGATGCTCGCGCGGCGGATGAAGGGCGTTCTTTTATGTCCCTTCGGGATGATTCTGGTAAGCCTATTGGCAATCAAGTTGGGCAACAGCTTTTTGAGCCTATGGTACACATAGAGCGCAATGCTGCTCATCCTCTGTTGCAGGGAGGAAGATTTTTTGGCAATGGCTTGAATAATGAGAGATTGGATATTGTTAGAGATGGTATTCCTCAAACTCTTTCCTACAGTCGCTATTGGGCACAAAAACAGGATAAAGAACCAACAGGTGCAATGTATCCGATTGTGATGGCGGGTTCGGAACGAACTATTGCAGACTTGATTGCTGGTACCAAAAGAGGTATTTTTGTTAGTCGTGCTTGGTATGTACGTTATGTTAATCCCCGCACCCTAGAAGTTACGGGAATGACGAGAGACGGTACTTTCTTGATTGAGAACGGCAAAATTGCTTATCCAATTAAAAACTTGCGCTTTAATCAATGTTTGCCTGAGATGCTAAATAATGTAGTTGCATTAAGTCAGGCTAAACGTTGTGGAGGTAGTGTAATTCCTGGCTGCAAAGTGGAAAATTTTCACTTTAGTAGCATTACCGATAGCATTTAATATATTTCATTTGCTACTCAGGGGAGTTATGTAAAATCATAGATAGGGGCTGATTCCTAGCATAAATTTCTTCTATGTTAGGAATTTGCTTGAGTAAAGAAATTTCGTTTGTATAATTTTCTTTAATATTCCTTAGATTGCGATCGCGTTTTTGTCCTGGTTTAATTTTTTTGATTAGATTTACGGCGGTATTAATTTTTAATAGAGCTTCTAAATATTTTTGAGATATCTCATCTTGTATTTGAAGTTCTTCTAGCTCTTTAATTCTTTGTTCTAAAATTTTTGCTCGTTGATGTTCGTCATTATATTGCTTCATTAATTTGGCTTGTCGTAGTAGACGAGAATCTATTGCATTTAATAGTTCTTGTCTTGTAAAAGGTTTGGTTAAATAGTCGTCTGCTCCCAATTCCATGCCGTTTCTAATATCTTCTTTGTCAGACATTGCTGTTAAAAAGATAAAGGGTGTCAACATAGTTTCAGGAATTTCGCGTATTTCTTCTAGAACTTCGTGTCCGCTTATTTCTGGCATCATTACATCGCAGATAACTAAGTCTGGCTTGTTTTCTTTTGCCCACAGAATTCCCAAAATGCCATTGCTAGTACTAAAGACTTCAAATTCTTCTGCTTCTAAAAGATCGACTATGTTTTCTCTGATTGATAGTTCGTCTTCGATTACTAAAATTTTAGCCATTATTTTGAATATATGTCAGTGTATTAGTTTTTTTTGTCTGTTTATTAAGACTAAAATTTGTCTGTAAAAGAATCTTTTGGAGCAAGATATTTTTTGTTTTCTTGGGAAATATCTTTGTTGTTTACAATTTTAAGAGCTTAAGCTATTTTTCACCTCAGAATAATAACTGATATTTTTTAAAAATAGCTAAGTATTAATTAAAAATCAAAAATAGTATTTTTATCGTTGATATAAATACAGTTTAAGTATTTTAATATTGATTTATCAATGATTATTTTGACTAAATGTAATACTGATTACAGTACATTCTCTTAATTTACTTTTTATTTTAATCTCTGGATAAATAGGGGATGGAAATATTAAAAGTAGTTCCTCGGTCTATTATGCTGTTTACAGATATTTTTCCGCCATGCAAATCTACAGATCTTTTGACAATAGGTAATCCTAAACCAGTACCAGGAATTGAACCTACATTGTCAGCACGATAAAAAGATTCAAACAATTGTTTTTGATTTTCAGCAGAAATTCCAATACCAAAATCTCGAACATTTAAAATAGCTTGTTTGGCTTGGCAAATCAACTCAAAGTCAACGCGATCGCTATCAGGAGAATATTTAACTGCATTGGATAAAAGATTGTAGATAATATGTTTAAAAATTTTCTCGTCTATACATACATTCGAGGCTTCGTTTTGAGTAAGGTTATTAGTTTGAAGGCAATTTTCAACCTTAAAATTGATGCTATGAGTTTGAGTAGTTAAGGCGAATTCTTCTACTAGTTTTTGACAAAACTGAATCAAGTTTACTTTAGTTGGCTTTAATTCTAGTTTGCCAGCATCAGCTTTACCTAATAATAAGACATCATTAAGTAACTCTGTCATGTGCTTAACTGATTCTTGAATTCGATATAGATGACTGAGTTTTTTGGGTTCGCTCCACTTATGACTGTAGTGTTCTAATAATTCTGAAGAAGATAAGATTGAAGCAAGAGGAGTTCTAAATTCATGTGATGTCATAGTGACAAATCTACTTTTGAGTTCATTTAGCTTTTTCTGCTGTTCTAAAGTTCTACTAATATCCTCTTCTGCCCGTTTGCGATCGGTAATATCCCGAACAATCGCCATAATCTCATCAATATCGCTAATAGCAATACGCACCTCATAACTATTAGTTTTGCCTTTATTAGATATCTGAAATTCTAGGATTTGAACTTCTCCAGTATCGAAAATACGCTCAATAGAATTTATCATTGGCACAGACATTTCCAGGGGAAAAACTTCGTGAATATGCTTGCCTAAAAATTGCTTTTCGGGATTTAATAAACTATGGGTTTTACCTGCTTTATAATTAACAAAGATTCCTTGGCGATCGACTCTTAAAATTAAGTCAGGAATGGCATTAAGTATAGCTTTATTAGTTGCCATGCTAGAACGGAGAGCATCTTCGGCTTTTTTCCTCTCAATAATTAGACCTAGTTGCGCCGCAACAGATTCGACTAATTTCAGCATTTTATGGTTTTTAACATGAGTTGAAAAATTAAAGAAAATCAAGATCGCAATTACTTCTTCATTAGCAATCATTGGTACTCCCAAAGCAGTTTTTAAACCTAATGTTTGAGATAATTTATATCGAGGAGAAATCTCTTTGGTTTGTAAAGATATATCTTCGATCCATTCCGATTTTTTAGTTGCCCAAATCCTTCCTGGTTGACCTACCTCCAGAGGATAAACAAACTTTTTACTTGAAGTTCTAAAACAGTCTAGATTGTCAGCATTAGAATACCAAGCAGGGCTTAGTTTTAAGTTTTTTTCTTCAGTATCGGGAATCCAAGCTTCTCCAAAGTTCCAATCAATCGTCTCGCAAACTTTGCGGAGGGTAATTGAAATTGCTTCATCAAAATTAGAAGCCTCTGTAATTGCTTGAGTAATAGTTTGTAAAAGAATTATTTCTTGTTCTTTTTGTTTTCTTTCGGCAATTTCTAGCCTTAAAATATCATTGTTGTAGACTAATTCTTGAGTACGTTCTTCAACTCTTTTTTCTAATTCTTTATGGGCTTTTTTTAGCAATGATTCAGTTTTTTTTCGCTGAGTAATATCTGAAATATAGCATCGCAGTAATTGACTTGCAGGCACTAAATGTATCGATTGCTCAAAAATTTGATTAGCTATTTTTACCTCTCGTATAAAAGACTTTTCTTTTACAACTTTGGCTAGATCGACAACGCCATTTAACAATGGATGATCCAGCTTATCTTGTTCGAGAGTAGGAAAGCTCTTAATTGCCGCAGGATTAATATAAGTAATATTCCCTTGTAAATCTATCTCAATAATCGGATTAGAGAATAACTCAGGAAAGGATGCTAATCTTTCTAAAGACTGTTGAATTGATACATTTGGTTTTTGATGTAGAGTATCACTACTTTTAGAAAAAGCAGCCGATGAGTTTCGATGAGAACTTTTTACCGCAACAGTATAATCAATATCTTCATCATCCCCAAAATGAGAAGAAGAGTTGGAAACTGCTGCTGGTTTTAAGACGCTTTCTGCTTGATATACTGCGGTTATATTTTTGGCAAAATTAATAATGTCACCGTGTTCCAAATCATGGGAAAAACAGGTATTACCGTTTACCTTAATACCGTTTCTACTACGTTTGCTATTTAAATCACCATCAATAATACGAAATCGATAATTATCATGGGCAGAAGTAGCAATACGTAGCAAAGTTGCATGATACCGAGAAATTTCAGGAGCATCGATCACGATTAGATTCTCATATGCCCTGCCAATAGAATAAGTAGTGGACTCAAGAGAAATAGTATATTCTTTTTCTTCATTTTTAATAATTAATACATGTTTGGGAAAACTAAATTCTTCCATAGATATTTGAAAATAAGTTGCTAATATACTTCTCAAATATTTAAAGCTAGCTATTTAAAAAAAATAAAATAGATTGAGATTGTACGATCGACGATCGCAATCTATTTTGCTGTCTTCAATAAGTGACTTTGATATTTTTTATATCCTGTTTTTTAGCAACAAATAATCGTATAAACGCTGTTTTTTAAATTACATAAATCAATAAAATAAACTTAGGAAGTAATATTACCGATCTTTGGGCTACTCAATCAAAAAAACGGCATGCTAATTGCAATTTGGAGTAATAGTAGAATTATAATTGAGTAAAAAATCTTGCAGAAGCTGATCGGATAAGGGTTTGGCAAAATAATATCCTTGCACTTCATGACATCCCTGGGCTTGCAGATATTCAAACTGTGCTTTTGTTTCTACACCTTCAGCAGTAATATTCAACCCCAAACTTTGCGCCAAAGCAATAATTGCCTTTGAGATAGCTATATCGTCAGGATTGGAAGCTAAATTAGCGACAAAAGAACGATCTATTTTAAGGGTATTAATTGGCAACTTTTGTAGGTAGCTTAAAGATGAATAACCCGTACCAAAATCATCCAAAGCAATAGATATGCCTTTTCTTTTTAATTGCCATAATATTGAAATTGCTAGTTCAATATCTTCGACTAAGATACTTTCAGTAATTTCTAATTCCAAATACTTTGTATCCATTCCCGTCTCACAGATGATGCGATCGATCGCTTCTACCAAATTTTTTTGCTTAAACTGACAAGCAGAAAGATTTACCGATACTCGTAGAGGTGGCAGCTGTGCCTCTTGCCATTGTTTATTTTGCAAACAAGCATTTCGCAACACCCATTCTCCAATAGGTATAATTAGATTTGTCTCTTCCGCTATGGGAATAAACTCATTAGGAGATACCATACCCAATTCGGGATTGTTCCAGCGCAATAAAGCTTCTACCCCTACCAAACAACCCGTTGCAAGCTCGACACGAGGTTGATAGCGAATCGAAAATTCGTTTTTTTGCAGTGCATAACGGAGATTTTCTTTAATGGCGAGATCCCGCTTTAATTTATCATTGAGTTCTTGGGAGTAAAATTGATAAGTGTTCGACTTCTGCCGCTTTACATGATAAATTGCCGTATCGGCATTTTGCAAGAGTTGCTCGGCTGTCACACCATCAAAAGGATAAACTGTAATACCAATCTTAGCGTCACAGTGAATTGCTTTGCCGTGTAAAGAAAATGGTTGGGATAAACTTTCTAATAAATTATTTGCCAAAGCGATCGAGCAGTCAGAATTAGTTATGTTAGTGCGTAAAATAATAAACTCATCTCCGCCAAAACGCCCTAATACATCATCTTCTGTCAAATAAGTATTTAGTCTTTGGGCAACTTCTTGGAGTAACAAATCTCCTACTTGACGACTAAGGGTGCTATTGATAGCCTTAAGGCTGTATAGATCTAAAACAATTAGAGCAAATTGTTGATAGTTTGTGGTGTTAGCGATCGCTTTATCTACATAAGTTTGGAATAATTCTCTATTAGGAAGTCCTGTCAAAGTATCGTAATGTACAAGATGATGAATAATAATATCTAACTTATCTAAAGTAGCTTTGGTATCTGCAATAAGAGTATTTCCGTCATTTTGAAAATCAACGGGCAAACTTAGTTTCTTGTTTTGCAAATATTGACTCAAAGCATTACAAGTCAAAAAAATAGGATTAAGTAAATAATATATTGTGCAAGAAACTATAGCTGTAGTAATAATATCTACCAAAAGTACTAAAGTGAAATTGAGGTAAAATTTCAGGCTAATACCTTCAGCTAAAATTGGTGTAGACTGCCAAAAAGAGTAGATTAAAACCATAAAAGGGATTTGAATGCCAAGAAAAGCTGTAAAAACTATCTTGCCTCGATATGTCTTGATAAATCCCATTATTTAGCTACTTTAAAGAGTTACTCAACCGTTTATCTTGCAGTTACTCAAACAGCTTTGCCAGGAAAGATGATAGGTTAACAAGGCAACTTAGCTCAAATTGAACTCTAAGTTAGAGTTTGATGACGAAAAGATGTTCATAACCAACGATTTGCTGATAAAAAAATCCCTCAAGTTAGAAGAATTTTAAAGAATAGAAGGGACTCCTTCATCTACCCTTTAAAGTTATTTACTACTCAAGGGAAACTGGATGAGAGCTTAGAACTTGGTGTATGACATCAAGTCTAATCATGATTAATATAATGAATCTTTTGCTATCGACTGACCAGGAAAGTTGATATTTTAAGCTTACAATTTAAAACAATTGAAAAGTCCAATTAAATCCGTTTACTTTACAAGTGTTTTACTATTTTGAACCTATCTGATTTAATTTGCGATCGCATATCTTTTCAATATCAATTTATTTTAAACATTAGTTAAATATTAGTTAGCTTCTTCCGATTGAAGAGTAAAGAAGGTTAATTCTGGAGGACAAAACAAACGTATCGGCGCAATACTCATGCCAATACCAGGATTTACATAAAGTTGATTGCCAGATTCGCCATAGCCCTTTGCCCAACCGTCAGCATAGACCTTATCTTTTTGAGTAAATTTCAACCAAGACCATTGGGGCATTCCAGGTACGCGCACCTGTCCTCCATGAGTATGCCCTGCTACTGAAAGCGGTGCAGTATTGGCAGGAAATTGCTCAAAAGTATCTGGGTTGTGCATTATTGCAATTCGAGGACTGTTATCTGGTACATTCTTCAAAGCTTCCTCTACATTATTTCTACTTGCCCACTGTGAACCTACTCCTACCAAATACAAAGGTTCGTTGTTGTTTGGCAATTGCAGTTGTACCGCTTCATTATCCACTACTTTAATACCAGCAGTTGCTAAAGCCTTTTCCAAACGTTCAGCTTCTTCTGTTTTTGGCTGGGCTTTTTTACTGCTCATACCGTAGTCATGATTGCCCAGTACTGCGTAGGTAGGGATGCCCGCTTCCACCAGAGGACGAACAATATCGACTGCTGTCGTAATTTCTGGTTTGATGTTTTTGCCTGGATGATAGAGAAAGTCACCACTAATTAAAGCTACCGCGGGTTTAGCTTCAATTATTTGAGCTACACTACGACTGGCCGTACTGCGGTTATCGCCCCATAGTCCGATTTGGAAATCTGAAATTTGAGCAACCTGTTTTCCTCTCCAAGAAGCTGGCAGATTATCTATCGTAACTGTTTCATTTTCAATATTGAGAATACGAGGTTCAATAAAACTCCAAATTGTTAGCAAAGCAATCGTACCGACTATGCCAAATGCAGTGTATTTAAATATTTGAGAGGTTTTTTTCATATTTTCAAAAAGAATTTGGTAAATTTAAATATTATTTTTATCCAGTAATTATTATTTGTAATGTATTAGTAAATTATTAGTTTCATTCGCCAAAAACATCCACCTAAAGCTTGATACTTGTAGATGGTTTTAGAAATACTTAACTTTAGATATAGCGATTCTCACATACACGATTACAGTCTGATGCTCTAGTTTTAGCTAATGACTAATGGCTAATTAAGATGTACCTCACAGATCTAAGAATTGCTATAAATGAATTAAAAATAATGTAAAGTTGACTTTTAATCCATTTGATTTGGTTATTCTGGCTGATAAATATAATAAATAAAAGAAATGTAAGCAGACAGCCTAGCTGTTTTATACCAATTAATAATATATAATTAAAATAATCAATATTTAAAATCAAAAAAGTATTTTAATATCAATTAAATTTATTATATTTTTATTAGTTAAAGTCAGCTAGAAGATAAAGTTTTAAACTCAAGACGATCGCCTTGGGGAACAAGTTCTTGTTGAATGTATTCTCGGCAATGGTTATGTTCGTCAGCGACTATTACTTTGGCTTGATGCCCATTTTTCACAACCAAAGAGCGATCGCAATATTCGTAGGCAATAATAATCAAAAGATCTCCTGGTTTACATAGTAAGGCTGCACCCCCATTAGGACATATCCCGCCTTGACCTGCTTTTCCTGCGATCGCTTAAGTAGACCAACGTTTGCCATTTGCGAGGTTGATTACATCTACTTCTTCTAATGGGAGAATACCGACTTTTTCCATTAAGTCTTGGTCGATTGTAATACTCCCAACATAATTTACATTAGCTTCTGTTACTGTTACGCGATGAAGCTTGGCGTGCATTAACTTGATCTGAGTCATCAATTTTTTTTGACTTAACTGTTCATATCATAAACCTGTTTAAGCTTGCCTGAGTCAGTAGTTGTGGTCATTTTAAATAGCAATCAGTTGATTGTTTAATAAAGTAGGGAGCAAAGTCCATTACAGACAATCGATAGCGGTGTCTTTTCGGGCGTATAATTAGGCAAAAGTAACATAAGAGTGGACAGTTTTAATGAGCTTTTGGGAACACTAAGCATCAGAATGTAATATTGCCGACAGTAATATTGCAGAGAAATAGAAAACATCTGAAATATCAATGCTGGATAAGTCTTACTCTCAATTGTCTCAATCTGCTGAATGGCTACAGTTGGTTTTAGACCGCCTACCCGAAACAATTTTTTGGAAAGATCTTGACTCCAACTACATTGGATGCAATCGCTCTTTTGCCGAAATAGCAGGATTGGAATCACCACAAGATATTATTGGTAAGAATGATTACGAGCTGCCCTGGGAAAAAGCCGAAGCAGATTGGTACAGAGAATGCGATCGTCGCGTAATGAGTACCAACACTCCTGAATATGGAATTGTAGAAACCCAGGTAAATGCTGAAGGCAGATTGACCTGGATAGAAACCAATAAGATTCCTCTTCATGACTTAGACGGTAACGTAATTGGCATTCTCGGAACTTTTGAAGATGTAACAGAAAAACAAGAAGCAGAAGCAAAAATCAAGCAGTCTTTGAGAAAGCTAACAGACTTCCAAGAAGCCATGACTCGCTCGGCTATTGTGAGCATTATGGATACAGAAGGGCTTATTACTCATGTAAACGATCGCTTTTGCGAGTTTTTTCAATATTCTTCCCAGGAATTGATCGGCAAAACCTACAAATCGATTAGCTCTGGCTATCATTCAGCTCAATTCTGGCAACATTTATGGACAACTATTGAAAAAGGTGAAATTTGGCAGGGAGAGATTTGCGATCGCAAAAAGGACGGTAACGAGTATTGGGTAAACGCCACCATTATTCCCTCTTTAGACGAAAACAATCAGCCCGTTCAATATCTAGAGATCTTAGAAGACATTAGCGATCGCAAAAAAACCGAGGCAGCACTAGAATATCAGCTACAAAAAACTAGGCTACTCCATCACATTACCCAAGCCATACGTCAAAGTTTAGATACTCAAGAAATTTTTCAGACAGCAACCAAGCAAATAGGGCAATTTTTAGAGGTAGATCGAGTAGGAATTTTTCAACTAAAAGATGATTTTGACCAAGGAGAAGTGCTAGATCGAAGTTTGGGCGAATTTATCATTCAGGATCGAGATATAGTCGATCGAGACAATTCTTGCCTAAAAAACCGTTTACAAGAATGTTTCTTTGATACCTATTTAGCCGTAGAATATCTCGAAGGAGAAGCTTTAGCAATCTGCGATACCCATAGAGCAGATTTGCGAGATAACCACCAAGAAATTTTGCTGTCTCTAAATATTAGGGCTTATTTAGTTGTTCCTCTGTTTCAAGGTAGCCAGCTTTGGGGTTTATTGTGCATTTATCAATTATCTTCTCCCCGTCAGTGGAAAAGAGCTGAAATTGAGTTCATGCAAAAAATTGCGACTCAATTAGGAATTGCCCTCCAACAAGCTCAGTTATTAGAACAAGAAAAACAGCAAAAAATTTTGCTAAATCTGCAAAATAAACAGCTTCGGCAAGCAAAAGAAGATGCGGAGCGGGCTAATATTGCCAAAAGCCGCTTCTTGGCTAATATGAGTCATGAGTTACGGACACCTTTAAATGTTATCTTGGGCTTTTCTCAGGTAATGTTCCGCGATCCCAAAACTTTGAAAGAACAAAAAGAAATCTTGAGAATTATTAATCAAAGCGGCGAACATCTTCTGACTTTAATCAATGATGTTTTAGAAGTAACTAAGATTGAAGCAGGAAAAACTAACTTAAAAACTGAAAGTTTCGATCTGCATCATCTTATAGATACTCTCAAGGAAATGCTGGTTTTCAAAGCCGAAAATAAAGGTCTAGAATTGATTTTCAGGCGATCTCCCAATGTTCCAGCTTATATTCAAAGTGACCAAGGCAAAATTCGTCAGATTTTAATTAATTTGATTAGCAATGGGATTAAGTTTACACCCCAAGGAAAAATCGAATTGACCATAATGGCAAGTCATTCTAACTCCGAAGAAATTGACCTTAGCTTCATGGTAGAAGACACAGGAATTGGCATCGCACCAACAGAAATAGATCGGTTATTCGATCCTTTTGTACAAACAGAAGCAGGTTTGAATTCCCAACAGGGAACAGGCTTGGGACTATCAATTGGGCGTAAATTTGCTCGTCTGATGAGGGGCGATATTACGGTAAAAAGCAAATATGGCTATGGCTCTACTTTCATCTTTACTTTGCCTGTTAAGCCCATTGCTGTAGTCGAAAGTGACTTGGAATCTACCAAAAAAGCGATCGCTGTTGTTCCCAATCAGTCTCAACTTCAACAGTCCTTTGAACGGGGAAAACCGTTGCAGCAAGCTGTCTGGCAGCCGCGAATTTTAGTTGTAGACGATAAAGCGGAAAATCGTTTATTGCTAAATCATCTTTTGACTACCGTAGGGTTTGTCGTCAAAGAAGCTGCTAATGGGAGAGAAAGTATAGATATTTGGTCGACTTGGCATCCTGATTTAATTCTT
>CAKZYI010000109.1 GCA_937884735.1 uncultured Pleurocapsa sp. | reverse complement strand
ATATCCAGCTTTCTTAATTCTTCGGATTATATGAAACAATGCTCCGCCCTTCTGGTCCTCCATAGACAAAGACGGATAACTTTTTCCTCTTTGTTCGTGTGGTCGATGTTTTAAAGGACAAGATAATAAACCACGAACATTTTCAATGACAATAAATTTTGGTCTGATAGCTAAGGCTGTATTAATGAAATTGATAAATACATTTCCTCTCTCATCGTGAAACCCTTGTCTTTTACCTGCGGTGCTAAAGGCTTGACAAGGTGGTCCACCTACAACGAGGTCTATCTCTTCTCCCAACTTCATTCCAACAGACTCCATAATCTCTATAGGAGAATAATTACGGATATCTCCCAACAAAGAAATTTCTGGCTTGTTCAAACTATTTGTTTTTCGGCGACACGGAAAAATTTCTCTCTTTCGTAAGACATAAGGGCATTGTTTGAAATTACCCAAGAGTTGGCAATTTTCTGGGCTTTAATTTTTCCTTGACGACACAAATTTCTTGTTTGTTGTGGGGTAAGCTTTAAATGCTTTGCAGCGTCATTAATCGATATTAGGGTACTCACTTTTATTTTCGATATGGAAAATACTTATAGTCCCCATATTTTACAGACAGGTAGATGGGAATTGTCAAGTTCTTTAAATAACTGATTAATGAGTTATTTTTGCCATGCGATCGCTTAGTTAGATAATTTTGAAGATTAGGAATTTAAATTTAATATGATCAGTTACCTCAAGGGGAAAAAAGTTGATATTACCAAGACTACCCAAAATCGCCTTATTTTAATTATGGAGGTGAATGATGTAGGCTATGAAATGCAAATTTCTTCTCGTCATGCTCGTCAATTGGACGAGATAGCAACTAGTGAGCCAATTCAAGTTTTTACCCACCTACAAATTCAAGAAGACAAGCAAATCTTGTACGGTTTTGCCACAGCAGCAGAAAGAGATTTATTCCGCCAGCTAACTGCTGTAAGTGGTATTGGTATGCAGCTGGCGATCGCATCTATTGATACTTTGGGTATCTCCGAGTTGGTTGGCGCAATTGTCACGAGTAATATTACTACCTTGAGCAAAATTCCTGGTGTGGGTAAAAAAACCGCTGAAAGAATTGCCCTAGAATTAAAAACCAAGCTAGCTAAATGGCACAAGATATCGGGAATAAAGGTAGAGCAGCCAGAGGCTGTATTTTCGCCTAAACCTGAAATTAAAGAGGATCTAGAAATGACTCTGTTAGCCCTGGGCTACAGTAATGAAGAAATTGAACAAGTCTTAACTGCTCTTAGTCGCGACGAGCAGCTATTACAAAATCCTCACCCTGAAGAATGGATTAGAAGTGCGATCGCTTGGTTGAGTGGAGAGTAGGGAAATAGGAAAAAAGTCTTTATTTTACGGCGGCTTCTGTAATACCTTTTAATGCACCAGATACTTTTTCTATAGCTTCATTACAGCCTTCCATATTGTGGCGTTGCTGGAGGTATTTAGGCTGATTGTAGGCAATTTGAGTGCGATCGCTTTTATCTTGATAAACTAAAATCTTTTGAGGCAAATCGATCGCTGTTGTAATCGAACACTGCATTAAAGGAGTTCCTACTTGAGGATTTCCCAAAATTAACAGTTCGGTTGGGTTTAATTCTAGCTCTGCATCTGTGGCATTGGCACTATGGTCGAGACGAGCAAATAAAGTTAAGCTATTTTCGTTGCTAATCTCTAACACGCGATCGCCTGTTTCTGACACATCATAGGGACTAGAAATAGTTATTAGCCCCCTGTCTTCGGCAGTCTTATTCGCTGCTAGGGCATTGGGAGTAATATGCTGTTTGACCGTTCTCAAAGCACAAGATGCCAGGGAAATAGCCAAAATTGGTAAAAAGAACTTAAGAGAATTATTCATACAGGCTAATCAATTTAAAATATATTAAGATTGCTTCTGTATATTATCTGGCAAAGTTATCAATAAATCTTTTTCTAGTTGAGAAAAACATATAGTACCAAATCCCTTTCATAGAGATAATTTATCTGTTTTTTAACTAAATAAAGGCTTGAGCCTTTCATAGTAGGGAATTCGATGAACAACTATCTAATTAAATCAATAATCACTTTTAGGTCGATCTAATGTCGCTCCTGTATGTTTGGTCAAAATCCATAAAAAAGATCTAACGACATCACGAAAAATTTTAAATTTAGGTTCTGGAAGTCTGTCCGTGGCAATTGAAACTGGAGTATAAGTAATTCCTTTGCTACCTAAAACTACCCAGGCGATCGCCTTTGCTCTGGGTAAATGAAAATCATCCGTAATTAAATAAATATGCTGAATATTTTGCTTTTTAAAATCGTTAACTAATGTCGTAAAGTTTGTCACCGTATCTGTTGCACGACGATCTATATAAACTCGGCGATTGTCAACTCCTTCTTTTTGAAAAATTGTTCTAGCTCTCATTTCTTTACTTCCAGTAGAAATCCAAATTGGAAGTTCGGGATGGGTCAAAGCAAACTTAGCCGTAAACACTTCTCGTAGGTGACCGCCCCCAAGAGTGAGAATTGCTTGGGGAAGAGGTGTTTGAGCGCGACTTATCGCTATCCTGACAGGAATAATGCTATTTATACTAATTAGGAAACCTACTATCATTGTAACGATAAATCTACGTCGAGCAGTAAAAAAATTCACTTGGATTAATCAGGTAATAGGCATTATTTTTGGGCATTACTATATTATGCCTAATGACATTACTTGAAAAGATTTGTTAAATCATAAATATTGTTTTTTTAAGAAACAATTTTCAATAAATATAAGGTCTATTTTTAAACAGGCGCATTAGGCAGCAAAGATATAATAATTACGGCAAAAATGCCAAAGAGAAAACCTAAAATAGCCCATAATTCTTTATTTCTATTTTTGGTCTGAGCAATATTATGACAAAGAATACCTAACAAAACTGATAAAAGTAAAAATACTGCATTCATGATGGTTTCTAATTAAAAAGAATATGTTTTAGCCTATTTAAATTTGCAATATAAAAATATTTAAATAGTGAAGATAGTAATAGCTTAGAAATGAATTTCCTTTAATTAAACGATCTAGATCTCCCATGATAGTGATGTCATTCACAATAAAAAAGCAACCTAGCACAACTACCTAAAGTTTGCTCAATCTAGCCGAAAAAGCCGAAATATTCGTAACTTAAGAAACATCAAAGTGTTGTTAGAAAACAAAATTTAGGCGTATTGCACAAAAAAAGACAAGGTATAACACCTTGCCTTTACTAAAAACTATTCAACTTTATCAACGAGAAGAAAAATTAAATCCTAAATTTGAGGTACAAATCTTTCTTTGTCGGGTACTTCAGTGTACTCAGAAACAATTTGCTTCAACTCTTCACCGTCAATAGTTTCTTTTTCAATCAATAGATCGACAAGGCGATCAATCACTTCACGGTTTTCTCTGACAATTTTACGAGCTAGTTGATGACCGTGTTCTGCAATTTGACGTACCTGATCGTCAATGCGAGAAGCTACTTCTTCAGAATATTCTGCACGGGAAGTCAAACCTGCACCTAGGAATACTTCACCACCTTGCTGTCCGCCCAAAGCGATTGGACCAAGGTCACTCATACCATAAATAGTAACCATCTGTCTCGCCATTTCTGACACCTGCTGCAAGTCACCGCCAGCACCAGTAGTTACTTCATCATTACCAAAGATTTCTTCTTCGGCTGCACGACCACCCATCGCACCAGCAATACGCGCCATTAGCTGAGAACGACTAATTAAACCCTGATCTTCGTTAGGAGTAAACCAAGTTAAACCTTGGGCTTGTCCGCGAGGAATTAAAGTTACTTTCTGTACTGGCTCGTGGTCTTTTACTAAAGTACCAACGATCGCATGACCAATTTCATGATAGGCAATCAATCGCTTGCTCTTACCATCGGTCAAAGGAGTACCTTCCATACCAGCAACAACACGGTCTACCGCATCATCAATTTCTAGAATAGTAATCGCTTCTTTACGTCTTCTAGCAGTAAGAATTGCTGCTTCGTTGAGCAAGTTGGCGAGATCCGCACCAGAGAAGCCAGGAGTACGTCTTGCGATCGCATCTAAAGAAACTTCAGGAGCAATTTTTTTGTTGCGAGAGTGGACTTCAAGAATTTCTAGACGACCTTTGATATCGGGATTATCTACCATTACCTGACGGTCAAAACGACCAGGACGCATTAATGCGGAGTCCAATACATCAGCACGGTTAGTAGCAGCAATGATAATAATTCCAGTATTGCCTTCAAAACCATCCATTTCAGTTAGCAGTTGGTTGAGAGTTTGCTCTCTCTCATCGTTACCACCACCAATACCAGCACCACGTTGGCGACCTACAGCATCAATCTCATCAATGAATATTAAGCAAGGAGCGTTTTCTTTGGCTTTTTTGAATAGGTCGCGGACACGGGAAGCACCCACACCAACAAACATTTCCACAAATTCTGAACCAGAGATACTGAAGAAAGGTACAGCCGCTTCACCAGCGAGCGCTTTTGATAGTAACGTTTTACCAGTTCCTGGAGGGCCTACTAGTAATACACCTTTAGGAATTTTCGCGCCAACAGCAGTAAATCTTTCTGGCTGTTTCAAGAATGTAACAACTTCTTGCAGTTCTTCTTTTGCCTCATCAATACCAGCCACATCATCAAACATAATGCCTGTTTTGGCTTCCATTTGGAACTTGGCTTTAGATTTACCAAAGTTCATCGCTTGCCCAGGGCCACCAGGCATGTTGTTGGAGCGACGGAATAAGAAAAACAGTGCACCAATCAAAACTACAGGAAAAATTAGATTACCCAACAGTCCCCAAATTGCACCATCACTACTAGGAGGATGATAGTCAAAATCAACATCAGCGTCTCTTAGCTTCGCGATTAGTTCGGGCGAGTTAGCAGGTAGGTCAACTCTTAGTTTTTGCAAGCGGTTATCCAATTCTGGATCGATCGCTTGAACAATTGCTGTTCTACCGTTTTCATATAGTTCGACAGAAGTTACTCGTCCTGAATTTAAATAATCCAAAAAGCGACCATAGGTCATACGAGTGTTGGCAGCATTACCACTCATACTAGTGTTGGTGCTAGGAGCAGTAAATGTCCCTTGCCATAGGAAAAATCCTACTACCAACAAAGGTAATGTCCAAAGTAATACGATTCTCCACGAAAAATTCTTCATAAGGTAGGTTGTTCTAAATTAAATATTCTTAAGCTTATTTTTTGTTAATTGAGATATTGACAAATAAAATTGATTGGTGTAACAAGTTTATAGCTTTGCTGGGAATCTATAAATGAGTCGTATATCGAATCACAATTAGCTCTATCAGATA
>CAKZYI010000108.1 GCA_937884735.1 uncultured Pleurocapsa sp. | reverse complement strand
TGGTATGCCAGTCTGTGACGGACCAAAGGGATCGAAACTTGCGGTTTGTATTTGCCACGATGGGATGTTCCCAGAGTTAGCGAGAGAGGCAGCATACAAAGGTTGTAATGTTTATATTCGGATCTCTGGCTACTCGACTCAAGTGAACGATCAGTGGATTTGGACAAATCGTACCAATGCTTGGCAGAATCTGATGTACACGATCTCTGTCAACCTGGCTGGTTATGATGAGGTATTCTATTACTTCGGTGAAGGTACTGTTTGTAATTATGATGGCAACGGTATTCAACAGGGACATCGCAATCCTTGGGAAATTGTTACAGCAGAGCTATTCCCTCGTTTAGTAGATGAGGCAAGGAAGAATTGGGCACTTGAAAATAATGTCTTCAATGTTGGATGCAGGGGATACGTTGGTAAACCAGGTGGAGAACGTGCCAACTATCTAACTTGGGTACAGGACTTAGCTGAACGTAAATACAAGTTACCCTGGGATGAAGAAATTAAAATCAAAGATGGTTGGGAATACTACCCTGACGGCGTGAAGCTAGGTCCCTTACCTAAAGCTAAACCCAGTGTTCCAGCCGATTTAGCTGCTAACTAAGGCATTTAAAAGTAGCAAATGTACATATAGTTAGGCTAAGATTGTAAGCATTTTGAAATGATACTGAGCGATCGCAAAGTATATTTTTTTGCGATCGCTTTGACAAGGCTTTAGCCATTGCTAAATAAGGGTTTAATAACCCTAAAAGGTTAACTGCAAACTTTACTTTATTTAAGTTAATTTGGTTATCTAAAGTTATAGAAGAAGATGAGATTACAAAAAAGGATACTTATAAGCTTTATAGTTTAATGGCGAGGCTTGTATGAACCTATAGAATTTAAGACAGTTTACTATGGCAGTAAAAAAGGATTTGGTAATTAAAAAGCCAAAGAATCTCTACTGTAGTAAGGCGATGGCAATTTTTGTTTAAACAGTCAGTTTTTCATTAATTCGTGCTATTATACTCCTGGTTTTAAAGCCTTTTCCACCAAGCGATCGCGATCGCGATGAGAACGTAAAACTTCACGGAATAAGTAACCATTATTGGCACGATACAGTTGAGGGGCAATGTCTTGAATATTGAGGAAGTAAAGCCATTGAACTTGTAAAGTTTCAAAAGATACGGTCAAAAATTCCGCTAAATGTCCCACGGACATTGCAGTAAAAGTTTTAAATAATTGGGTGTTAGAAGCCAGCTCCCAACCCAAAACTGCACCATAATCATGGGCTATACAATGAACTTTATTAAGATTGAGTTGCTTGAGTAAGATTGCTAAATCCTCAACTAAATTAATTATTTGACACCTTTGTATCTCCAAAGGTGCTTCGCTCAAACCATAACCAGGTAAATCTGGACAAACAACTCTGTATCCAGCCTCCATTAAGGCAGGTATTTGCTTGCGCCAAACTGTACCATCATCTGACCAACCGTGAATTAACAGTATGGTTTCTTTACCTTGCTGAGAATCTTGAACGTAATATTGAATTCCGTTTAATTCAATCTTGCTGCTATTTAGGTTATCTAACATTGCTTTTTTCTCATTGAGTCGATTGTCTGTTAAAGAAATTAACTGATGAGCAAAAGCTAATTCTTGCCTATGCTTGCAATGGATGAACACATTCTTGCTAACTATGGCGAAACTAGTGAGGAGAAACACCAACAATACGTTTAAAATGACGACTGAGATGACTTTGATGAGCAAATCCACATTCTAAAGCGATCTCAACGGTTGTTATATCGGAATACTTGAGTAATTCCTTAGCTCGTTCGATTCTCCGTCTGACAATATATTGATGAGGTGGAAATCCTATCGCTTGTTTGAATAAACGACAAAAATAATATTTACTAATTCCTGCAATCTTGGCTAAATCTTCCAGGCAAATATCCGTCTCGAGATAAGCTTCAATAAAATCTAAGACTTCTTTCTGTTTCTTGCTAGAGAAAGTTTCTGAACGATAATTACTTGTTAAAGGTATAACAGAGAAATGTTTGACTAGGTGAACTGCAAGAGATGCACCGAATGATTCTCCATAAAGCTTACCTGCTGGACAATTAGCTGCCAAATCTGCTTTTAAGGCTTGGATAATTCCCTGGAAGGTTGGATCGAATACTTGCCATTGAGGTCTTAATTCGATGCGATCGCAATTATACATTTGTCGCGATATACGAGCGGATAGATTTAACTCGAAAGTTATCACTGTAAAGCTTAATGGTTCATCCCACTTTGTCCAGTGGCTTGTATTAGCTGGACAAAAGTAAGTTTCTCCTCCTTTCAATCTGTAGGCAAGATGTTGTTCTTCTAAATAACGTTCGTGTGAAGATGTAAAACCAGGATCGATAATTTCTAATGCGTGTTGTTGAAAAGTAGATTTCGGAGATTCACAACCAGGATGTTCTTGATAATATGCCAAGAAAAAACCATCCCAGCCAGCTTGATGACTAGATAGGTTCGGCGCAGTAGGCAAAATTTGAGCAAAAGCTTCTGTTTGGTTGAGGTTAATAGTGCGATCGCTCATATATTTATGCTTCTCTAAGTCTCTGTTAATCTAGGAATCAATTGCGCCAAATTACAAGGACGATGGCGAGAATCGAGTTGGTCTTTGATAATGCTCCATCCTGTTTGACAAGCACCGCTAGAACCAGGTAAACAAAAGATATAAGTACCGTTAGCCACCCCAGCCAAAGTCCGAGACTGAATGGTAGAGGTTTTAATCTCTTGGTAGGAAATCATCCGAAATATCTCGCCAAAACCTGCGATTTCCTTATCTAGGAGTGGTTTAATGGCTTCTGGAGTGCCATCTCGTCCTGTAACTCCCGTACCACCAGTGGTTATAATCACTTGTACAGATTCATCTGCAATCCATTTTGATATTACAGCACGAATTTGGTAAATGCTATCGGGAACAATGGTTTTATCTGCTAAAGAATGTCCTGTTGTGGTTAAATTGTCCACCAATATTTTGCCCGATTTATCATCAGCTTCAGTTCGCGTGTCGGAAACTGTTAACACGGCAATTTTTAAAGGTAGTAAAGATTCGCTTTGGTTCATTATTAGTTCTTATTTAATTAAGCTTTAAGAAAAATATTTTTCTACTTCTAAAACGCTTTTGCCAAAACAACTATTTACAATATTTGTAATGCGATCGCTGTTTAAGTTAGGCAAATAGCTACTCACATTTAATTCCAAATATTCTGACTCGCGACAAACAAAAAATCTAATTTTATTGTTCTCCCACAGCCAAACTTCGGCAATTTTTAAGTACTGATATTTAGTTGAATCGTCAATACTTCACGGACTACACGAGCGGCTGGGGAGACCCCAGACGACGAGTCCTTCTGATGTTAGATTTATCTCTACTTCTAGGTCTGGCTTGTCTTTATCTATCCCAAAACAGTAAGCCACATCAGGTTCTTTCCCTTCTTTTCCTTCTTCTTTGAGGGTAGTCTGATTAAAGGTGAAAGCAGGAATATTAAAATTACGACAATACGCCAAAATAATCAATCTAATATAATCACCAATTAATTCATGGTTACGTCCTGGGGACAAGATCGTAATTACTTCATTGCGAAATGAGACTCGTTTACTCGGCAAATCTAAACTAATGTATTCAGCCCAAGTCGTATTAGTAATTGTGGTAATGCGATCGCTTTTCTGTGTTCCAATACTTAACATTTTTACTTAGGGGATATAGTTACTTCTATTCTTGATTAATTTAAAATATCAGATTAAAAAATCTAAATATTAACTTTGTTTTGTGGTTCGCGAATTAAAATTGTTGGTGCGTAGTGGAATAACAGCAATGTATCTTAAATACCAAAACTTTGATGCGCTTATCTTAATAGAGATATTGCATGAGATATTTCTGCTTAGTCAACAAAAAAGCGTTATTCATATTGACAGTCTCTCTCAAATGATACTTTGAATCCGTTCCAGAGCATCTTTACCATAATCTAGTTTAGTGGCTGTTACCCAGTTATTTTTAGGAGAAAATACCCAAGAAGCGTAGAATGTTGCGGATAGCCCGCGAAACATGACAATTGTTTTTGAATCAAATTTTATGTTCCGCACAGTTTTGTAACCATCGATAAATTGCTCAATCATAGTGTCGGCTTTATCGTAATCATAAAACTCGTCAAACGTTACAGCTATGTCTAACCAATAATGACCAAAACCTGCTTCATCGAAGTCTATAATGGCTAAGTTTCCTGCTGAATCAATCAAAATGTTGTTGAAATGTAAATCAGAGTGAATAATACCAAAGTTTATCGTTTCGTAACCGATGCCAATTAAATATTTTTCTATCTCTGCGAGTCCATGTTTTACCTTGTTAAGTTGTTGCTTGGTGTAACCTACAGTTTTTGCTCCATTCAAGATAATACTTGAGCAGTCGCGAAGCCATCTTTCATCGTATCGAGCGAGTGTCGTAGCATTTCTATCATATTGGGATGAAGCATTGTGTAATTGAGCCATTAATGCGCCGATTTTCTGGTTATTCTGTTGGTTCATGTGTTTGCTAATAGGTTCTCCATTCACCCATCGATAAACCACAAAATCGTAGATAATTCCACTCTCATCCTCTATCTGGGACTGGAAACTGTCATTAACATTACGCAGAGGAAGAGGAAAATTAAAGGTAACAGTCCCTGACAAGAAATAAAGCCAATTACATAGGTCTAAGAGTTTATCATTTGTCCTGCTTAATTTCTCACGGTGTATTTTAACAGTGTAATGCTGTTGGCAATTGTCAATAATTTTGTACACCAAATCGTCTGTTTCTTGCAGAAGTTCCCAACTTTCAAGATTAAGTTTGTATTGTTGAGAAATTGCGGTTAATAAATTCATTTTTTCATAAAATCATCTCGATATAAGTATTTTCACTTACTCCAAAATTGGGATGCTCCCATGACTATTATGATTCCACATTGATTTCTAATAACTTGTGCAAATGCTTAGTTTAGCTTTGAATTTTTGTTAGATTACAAATCCATGCGGAACTCTACTCCATGTTGAGCAAAACCTAATCTTTGATAGAGTTGATGAACTTTCGGTCTAGAAGTGCGACTAGTGGCTATCAGTTTATAACAATTTGATTCTTTTGCTACCTCAATTACTTTTGCCACTAATTTTGAACCCATACCCTGACCTCGATATGATTCGTCTACATAAACATCTTCCATTAAACCAAACGGGCGATCGTGAAGATCGTTTTGCATCAGATAGATGTATGCTCGTCCGATTTCTAAACCATTGTCTGAAATCGCAATGCGAATACCTTTAGCATCAATATCTTGTTGTTTAAAGTTCACTGACATCTCGCCAATCTCTAGCTAAATTTACTTTCTATGGTTTTAATTTAGAGTATCAGATTAAAAAATCTGGTGTTGCACAAACATGAGATGATTTCGACTGACTGAGGGAAACAAAGTAGTTAATTAAAATATTATTCCGCCACTGTACAATGCCAAAAATCAAAATAATAGCCTTGATTGCGATCGCTTTGACCAACGGTCAGAGCAGGCTTCGCCTTGAGAAGACGGAGTAATCTCTGACTCAACCTCAACGCTACAATATAATAAATTCTCTTCTCCCCAAAAATATTTAGAGCGAGAAACCAAAGCAAAATATGGTAGTGACAACCCAACTAAGTAGGATATTGTTATCTAAAATCTGTGCTTCGCTACGCCCTGTTCTTAGTTGGTGTAATCGGCTCTAAATTACCGCAACTGAATCAATTTAATTAATCGCGATCGCATTGTCACGTAAAAGCTGTTAATCTATTAAGGCGATCGCAGTATGCTAAAAATTAGTTACTCAAGCAATATTTAATATATTTCTTGCCAGGCTTTGACAGTTTCCTTCCCAATTTCACTATCTACAGTTTCGCCATTTTCCACAATCAGACGAATATCTACGTTGCCATTAGGTGAGTTTTTTAGTGCCGTTGCTAGCTTTTCATCTACTGCAAATCTACTGTTACCACTTTCTAAACGAAAGACTTCTTCACCTAGTTTGAGATAAACATCGGTAATCTTAAGTGCAGCATTAGATACTAGACAATCTCTGCTTATTGTTTGATGATGAAAACTCGAACCAAAATCACAGTCGCGATCGCGCAATGCCAATAAAAAACGAACCGTATCAGGACTCCACAAGCTAACTACTTCCAGTCTGGCACTGGTATCGAGGACTCGACTGTAGAAAAAATGGCGATCAAAGATACCAACAAATTCTCCTTCAAAGGAATCTTTAACTAAAACGGGTTCTGACCAAGGCACATCTAAATTAGTATCCAAGCCTGCTGATTCAACTACAGGATAGTCTGCTGTCGATATAGCTAACTCATTTTTTTCGCTGCTCAAAACCGAGGTAGTAGGGTAAGCGATCGCTATAATAATACCTAAAAAGACTAATCTCTGTTTAAGTCGACAGTAGTCAAATCTGTTTTTTTTTGATTTGCCTTTTTCTCTGCTTGTTGCCATAGTTTGTAGAGTTGCTCAAATTACGTAACTCCATAATTTATTATAGCTATTTGTATCGATCTAAATTTTTGCTATTCTACTTCAAAAAGTTTAGTAGATAATCCGTCTATACTTTCTTGGTTGTTTCCTTGCTGATATTCTTCAATACCCGATTGCGAAGCTAGCCGAAGGCATCGCCCTTTTTTAGCAGCCCAATCTATTAAGGTATCCCGTTCTTCCTTAAACTCATATACAGGTACGCCAAAACCACAGGAAGTTTGTACCGATTCGATATTGAATAGAATTATTTGTCTTTCTCCTGGGATGTCAGGAAATAGAGAATGTAATTTATAGAACCCATTTGAGATCTTTTCATGGGTTAGCAAGTCTCTTAAGCATTAGTC
>CAKZYI010000107.1 GCA_937884735.1 uncultured Pleurocapsa sp. | reverse complement strand
GCAGACTTGACTAACCACGACTTTTTAAAAGTGTTGGCTCAAACAGGTAAACCGTTGATTTGCTCCACTGGAATGTCAACCGAGGCAGAAATAACCGAGACAGTTAGTTTGTTGCAGCGTTTGGGAGCGATGTATGTCTTGCTGCACTGCAACTCTACCTATCCCGCACCCTTTAAAGACGTTAATTTAGCTAATTTAGAACGGTTACAAGAATTGGGTAACTGTCCCGTTGGTTACTCTGGTCACGAACGAGATATCAATGTTGCGATCGCATCTATTGCTAAAGGTGCAAAGGTGATCGAGAAACACTTTACTCTAGACAAATCAATGGAAGGTAGCGACCACAAGGTTAGTTTGTTACCCCAAGAATTCCAGGCGATGGTGGAAGGAATACGCCAGGTAGAAACGGCTTTAGGTAGCTCAGGAGATCGCCGTTTGAGTCAAGGGGAATTGCTGAACCGCGAAACCTTGGCAAAAAGTCTGGTAATCAATCGTGACTTGCAGCCAGGAGAAACAATTTCAGAAAATGCGATCGAAGTTAAAAGCCCTGGAAAAGGTTTACAACCTAACCGTAAGGGAGAGTTAATTGGCAAAATAGCTAAAAGAGCCTTTAAGGCTGGAGATTTCTTCTATCCTAGCGATTTAGAACAAGAAAGTATTTCCGCTCGTCCTTACCAGTTTAAACGTCCTTGGGGCTTACCTGTTCGCTACCATGACTTTAAAGCGATCCTCAACAAAACCAATCCCGACTTATTGGAGTTTCATCTTAGCTATAAAGATCTAGAACAGGACATCAAACAATACTTTGATCGCGTTTACGATCTAGATTTAGTCGTCCATAGCCCTGAGTTGTTTGCAGGGGATCTAGTCCTAGACTTATGTTCTCCTGATGAAGAATATCGCCAACAGTCAATTCAAGAATTACAGCGAGTAATTGACCTAACGCGATCGCTCAAACCATACTTTAGTAAAGCGACAAAACCTTGCATTGTAACTAACGTAGGTGGCTTTAGTGAAGACAAGCCTTTACCTGCTTCTAGCAAAGGTCAACTATACGAATTATTAGTTGATAGTCTATCAGCTTTAGACACCGATGAGGTAGAAATTATTCCTCAAACAATGCAACATTTTCCTTGGCATTTTGGCGGACATCGCTATCATAATTTATTTGTTGATCCTCTAGATACGGTTGAATTTTGCGAGTCCCAAAGCTACCGTATTTGCCTAGATGTGTCTCATTCCAAACTTGCTTGCAACCATCACAACTGGTCGTTCAAAGAATTTGTGCAGCAGGTAGGATCTTATACTGCCCACTTGCATATTGCTGATGCTGAAGGTGTTGATGGCGAAGGGTTGCAGGTAGGAGAGGGAGAACTAGACTTTTCTGCTTTAGCCGAAGACTTGGCAGAGGTAGCTCATCTAGCTTCTTTTATTCCTGAAATTTGGCAAGGACACAAAAACGACGGGGAAGGATTTTGGGCTGCTTTGGAAAGGTTAGAACAGATTTTTTGATTGTTTTGCTGACTAAAATATTTTATCGATCTATATATAAATAGCGATCGCAAACTATGAAGCACGTTTTTTTTGTTCACAGTCAAATAACCAAATTGATATCCTTGGAGATTATTAATAAACTATCTCTAAAACAGCAAGATATAGCAATTATTACCTATAGGGGAATTATTTTTTATGCTGGTTATGAAGCTCATATTTTTCCCTTTAGTCACTACCCCGTAGAAAGCTTTACTATACAGAAAAGCTTTTTTCCCAGTAAAGCTTCGCTTCATAGTTTGGATGATTTTATTGGCAAGATCACAGAAAATCAGAGCTTTATTGCTTATTTACCTCAACTAAATGAGCGAATGCTAGAGCTAATTGTTTCCCATTCTAAATGCTCTAAATACAATTTGATCGAAGAAGGAAAACTATCTTTTACTGAATTACAACATCGAAAAATACAGAAATATTCTAAAAAGGAATATTTTTGGCTGATATTAAATTACGGTAGAAGATTATCAAGAACTAGAACTTATTTGCCAGATACATACGACCTGGCTTTTAAATTCTCTGATGCAGCTTTTCCTAATTATCCCAGAGTAGAAAAAGTAAACTTACATTGCAATTCTAGCGAACTCGATTATCATAATATTTTGGTTTTAGAGCCATTAGTAGAAGCTGGAATATTAAATATTGAAAGCTATTTACTGGGATTAAAAAAATTAATCGAAATATTAAAAAAAGAAGGTGTTAATACTGTTCATTATAAATTTCATCCAGAACAACAAGAAAATATTTCTAAATCTAAGATATTAAAATTATTTGGAGAAATCGATCTAGCATTTTTTACTCCTTTAGAATCTGATGTTTCTCTAGAGCAAATAGCTATTAATTCGCCAGCAACTTTCTATTCTGTCTCAAGCTCCATGCTTTATTATGCAAGTTTTTTGGGTTCTCAATCCTATTCTTTTTTGCATTTATTACCCCATAGCGAAAATCTGAGTAATTATTTTGAAACGCAACCAAAAGCATATAGAGAAAACATAAATTATATTGAAGATTTTCAAGCAGAGATAACTTATCAATAATCCAATCTATCTAAAATGAAAAGTATCCTTTTTATTTCTCATGATGCTTCACGCACTGGCGCACCAATTATTTTCTTGAACTTTCTTAAGTGGTTTAAAGCTAATAGTGACATTCCATTTCAAATTCTGCTGAAAAATGGAGGTGAGCTAGAATCTGAATTTGCCAAAATTGCTCCCGTGTCAATTTTTAATCAGGTGTATATTAAACAAAACATTATCATTAGAATACTTAATCGTCTTGGTTTAAATGTTGCTCGCAAAAATCATTTAAAAAATCTAACAAAAAAGCTCAAACAAGCTAATGTGGGTTTGATTTACTCCAATACAGTAACTAATGGCGAGACGATCGACTTTCTTTCTATGCTCGAATGTCCAGTTATTTCCCACGTTCATGAGCTGGAGTGGATTATTCGTTATTATGCTGGATTAGATAATTTTGCAAAAGTAAAAAATCATACCCAGCAATATATTACTGTTTCGGAAATAGTTAAAAATAACTTAATTCAAAATCATGATGTTTTAGAAGAAAAAATTCATACCATTTATGGATTTATTCCTCAAAAATCACACAAAGATAGCACCTATTTGCAAACAAGAGAATCAATTTGTCAAGAATTAGATATTCCTGAAAATGCCAAAATTATCTGCGCTTCTGGTACTACTGGCTGGCGCAAAGGAACAGATTTGTTTATTCAATTAGCCGATGCTGTTTCCCAAAAATATTCTGACTATCCCGTGTATTTTTTATGGATTGGTGGAGAAAATAAGGGAGGTAGCTTTGGTGAATTTTGGCACGATGTAGAAAACTTGAATTTGGAAAAGCAGGTCAAGTTTTTGGGTATTAAATCCAATCCCTTGGATTATTTCCATGCTTGCGATGTATTTGCTATGCCTTCGCGGGAAGATCCTTTTCCCCTTGTCTGTCTTGAAGCTGCTTCGATGGGTAAACCTATTGTTTGTTTTGATAAAGCAGGGGGAATCAAAGAATTCGTCGAAGATGACTGTGGTTTTGTAGTTCCCTACTTAGATATTGATGAGATGGCATCAAAGATTGTACGTCTGCTTCAATCTCCAGAATTGTGCCAAAGCCTTGGTCAACATGCCCAGCAAAAAGTGAAAGACAGACACGATATAGAAGCAACCGCACCGAAAATTCTTCAAGTTATCGAGAATTCACTATTGTCCTAATCAATTTTTGGAAATTTACATGAATACCACTCAACCTATACCTATTTCTCAGTATCCATATTTTCCTGAGATCGAGCCTGTTGCACCAGAAGCCAAAAGACCATTTTGGTCGGTAATGATCCCTACTTACAACAACGATGATTATCTCAAGCAAACCTTAGAGAGCGTTTTGCAACAAGATCCTGGCGCAGAAATGATGCAGATTGAAATTGTAGATGATTGTTCTTCTCAATCAGATCCAGAGTCTATCATACGAGAAATTGGAACAGACAGAATTTCTATTTATAGACAACCAAAAAATGTTGGTCAGATTGCTAATTGGAATGCTTGCATTGAACGCGCTCGTGGTCACTGGGTACATATATTACATCAAGACGATCTAGTATTGCCTGGGTTTTATAACCGCATGCAAGAATTATTGGCGCAGGAGTCAGAAGTAGGTGCCGCATTCTGTCGCCATGCTTTTATGAATGAAGATAGCCACCCAATCAATTTGTCCCCCATCGAAAGAAGAACATCGGGAATTTTAAATAACTGGCTTGATAGTATTGCTGTGCGACAAAGAATTCAGTTTCCTTCCATCGTCGTCAAGCGGGAGATTTACGAGCAAATAGGTGGATTTTGTCCTGATGCTTTTTCGGCTGCTGATTGGGAAATGTGGAAGCGAATTGCCGCCAACTTTCCGATTGCTTTTGAACCTCAAATATTAGCTTATTTTCGATTGCATTTAGCTTCAGAATCTTCGCGCCTAATTAAAACTGGCTCTAATATTGCTCATACTCGTGCCGCAATCAACGTATCGCAAACTTATTTACCTCTAGAAAATGCTAAGAAACTATCTCTAGAAGCTAATAAAAATTACGCTTCATATGCCATTCATGTAGCATTGCAATCCTTGTCTAGAAACGATTTTGATTCGGCGATCGCTCAAATATTCGAGGCAATAAAGTGTGACTATAAAATTATTGCTAATAGATTATTTTTTAGTGCTATCAAATGTTTGACTAAGAAATGGTTGAGTCAAAAACTACATTTTCAGAGGGCATTTCAATGATTAAAATTTCCGTTATTACCTGTACCTACAATCCTAGAAAAGATTATTTAAACAAAGTTTTATTAGGATTACAATCTCAAACATTGTCTACTCAAGAATGGGAGTTTATCTTAGTTGATAATGCTAGCAAAACAGTTTTGGCAACCGAAGTCGATCTAAGCTGGCATCCCTTTGCCCGTCATGTCAGAGAAGAAAAATTAGGTCTAACCCATGCTAGAGCTAGGGGCATAAC
>CAKZYI010000106.1 GCA_937884735.1 uncultured Pleurocapsa sp. | reverse complement strand
ACTGTGTGTCCAAGAATGGGATAAATAGTTTTGGAGATATTTACAATAAGCCAGCCCAGAGTCCCGCTACCAGCAATTAAGACCAAGCCTAAGAATATTCCAGAGGCACGACGCAACCATCGAGAAGGGAGTAGTTTAAGGGCTATGTCTGTATATCTTTGAATTAGCCAGCCCATTACCTGTACTGGGTGAAGCCATCCCCAGGGATCGCCGATTACATAATCTTCTATTGCTGCTAACAACAAAACTAAAGCCGAAGGAGAAATTGACACTGTGGAGAAGAAAATAATTGCCAAATGATGAGAGTAAAGTTGACAGTTAATATCGGATATAACTAACTATTAATTTTGAATTTTGTTTATATTATTTTCCCAGTTTCGACCATCAAAAGGTTGAACTTTAAAACTGCTAATTATATCTCGATTCAAAGTACGAATATTGACATCAATCATATCAGGATGAGAACAAGGGCGATAAAAAGAATGGATGCCACAAATTGAGCAAAAAGTATGCTCTGCTATTTTGGTGTTGAACCTATAAGAAGTTAAATTGTCTCGACCTTGAAGTAGGGTAAAATTTTCGGGAGGAACAATCAAATGCAAAAATCCCTTTTTGCGGCAAATAGAACAGTTACAGTCATACACTATATCGCGATCGATTAATACTTGAAACCGAACTGTCCCACAATGACAACCTCCTTGATAAATAGAAGGTTTGATTAATTCATTCATTAGTTTTCCCCTCAAACGACAAAATTATTTTCTTCTCCTTGGGAGGCTTGCCAACTGCGAGCATCGTAATACAAATCGGCTAAAGTGATATTATATAGAGCTTCTTTTAATTTTTGATGTAGCCTTTGCCACAGACTAAATGTAACCCAATCTTCTGCTAATTTATTATCAGGAGAGTAATTTTGTAAAGGTTCAATATTTTCTCCTACTGCTTCCAGAATTTTACCCAGAGAAATCTGTTCTGGTTTATATGCTAATTGGTAGCCTCCCTTTGCTCCTCTAATAGATTTGACTAAACCAGCCTTACGCATTTCTATCAATAGTTTTTCTAAGTAAGGTGCAGGTAAATCCTGTCGTTGAGCAATCATTTTTACGGATGTGGGTCTATATCCTGGTTGCAAACTAAGGTCTAATAATGCTTTAACACTATAATGACCGCGAGTAGTTAGCTTCATCTTTTTTATTTAATAAAGTTGAACTCACAAAAACTTGTATATCTAACTCAATATTTTTATACAGTTAGCAAAATTAATTTTTTATCTTGCTAACTTTAGCTTTAAATATCTAGAATTTAAATTTTTATTTAGTTAATTATGCTCTATAAGTGTAATATGGTTCTATATAAAGATTGCAAAGTAAAATATATAAACTTTGTATTACTTTAGCTAAAAGCAAAATTGTAAACCAAAATAAATTTTTAGTTGTTTCAAGTTAATGGCAAAAGCAACCCAACCACAACCTTTAGTAGGTTCAACACTAATCGATAAAGTCAAAGAGCTAGGTAATCTCTCAAAAGAGGAAAAAGCCAGAGAATGTGGCTATTATACAGTCACTAAAAATGGTGTAGAAAGAGTCAACATGATGAAGTTCCTCAATGCACTAATTGATGCCGAAGGAATTGAATTGGACAGCACTTCCAACGGTCAAGGTAGAGGTGGTCGCTCGGCTAGCTATCGTATTAGTGTTCAATCCAATGGTAACTTATTGATTGGTTCTGCTTACACCAAAAAAATGGGACTCAAGCAAGGCGATGAATTTGAAATTACTCTTGGAAGAAAGCATATTCATTTACGTCAAATTGGTGTAGAAGATGAGGAATAAGCAATTATAAAGCTTAGGATATTTACTCAATCAGATAAATATTTTTTATTTAAAAATTAAAATTTTTTTTAGAGGAGTTCGGTGGAACAGATCGTTGATCGACCGTTCGTCCTCAATTTTATTACTAACATTATTTTTGAGAATAAATAGCTGACTATTTTCAAGCAGAATTAAAATACAATTCACTCAGCAACTAAGATTTTTTGATAGCCAACATCCAATTAAGAGATTTGGACGGGGAGCTGGGAGTAATCATGTCCGCAGGAATATTTAATTTTTTGATAGTTGCTAAATCTAGCAATAAATAAACATCAAGATTGTGTTTGGGATCCTCTTGCCAATGATTTTTTAAATCAGCAGCTTTTTGGGTGACGATTTGACGATCGCTATAAAAATCTAAGCTAGGTCGCTTTTCAGACATAGAAGTATATATTATTTGTCTTTTTGGGGTGTGCTTTCTAATAAGTTCGGCAATGGGTTTGACTGGTTCTACAGCGTTTAATTCCCAAATCCAATGTGGAGAGATAATCAAAAGAAACATAGAAACAAAAAGACCCCAAAATAACAGAGGAATAAATTGTTTTTCCTGTTGAGCAATGGTAATAGCTGTCGCGGCGAAAGTAATAGCCAATGAACCACAGATGAATGGTAGATAAAAATCAATATAGTCGCGAATTCCCCAGTGTAACCCTGCAAATGCTGCAACAGCAGCCATCAAAGCAAAACTATAAGTCCAAACCTGAGGATAATCTATATAGCTGGGCAAATTGCGAATTAAGTCTAATTGCCTCCCTCCTGCCAAAGCTAAACCTGGATATAAAGGTAAAATTGACCAGGAATTTTCATTGAAAGCCAACAAAATTGTAGTTAAATAAACTCCAACCCAAACCATAATTAGTTTTCCCCATCCCCAATGAACATTGCGGTTTGCTAACTTCAAACCAGCGAACATAACTATAGTCCAGGGAAAAATATACTGTAGGCTTTGGTTCAAGTAATACTGAAGGGAGGCAAAAAATTTCAACTCAGCAGTAGATCTTTGACCTACAAACAGACTGACAAAATCTTGAAAACTGTTGAGTTCATAATAATGTAGCCATTGAGCCCCATACCATCCTATTCCTGGGATTACCCCCAACAAAAATCCTCCTAAAAAATAAGGAGAAGTCAACAGGCGAGGTGTATCCCAAAGCAAAAATCCTACAATCACGATTAAGATTTGCAGGGTAACAATTCCTCTGGTCAAACTCATCAATCCTAAACTGATTCCTGCAACTAACGACCATCTAAGATCCCGTCGCGATCGCAAAACTGCCCAAATAGCCATCAACTCAAAACAAAGCAAAGGACCATCAGACATGGCCAAACGACTAAAGCGCACAATCGGCAAACAAGTCAGATAGATTAATGCAGAGCACAAAGCAGGAAAACGAGCGATGAAAATTTCTCGTCCGATGTTATAAACCAAAATCACAGACATTGCGCCTAGTAAAGCTCCAGGCAAACGAGTCGTAAATTCATTGACCCCCCCTACCTTATAGGCGATCGCGATTAAACATTGTACCAACGGTGGTTGAGCTAAGTATGGTTCACCCCATAAAGTCGGAAAAATCCAGCTAGAAAGACGATCTGATTGTTGATAAATTTCTCTAGCTACTTGTGCCACTACCCCTTCATTCAAATCTAACAAAGGCAACTCGCCTAGATTAACCAAAAATAAAATCAACGCCGCTAGAAATAGACTAGTAAAATAAAAGCACTCTAGCCAAATCTCGCTTTGGCGTAGTTTATTCGGTGAGCGTCTCCAGATAGAGGTAGGATGGGATGACATAAGCTAAGACAAATTGAAAGTAAAAATTTTTGGTGTTATTGATTATGATTAATAAGAATACAAATATTTAAAAATGCTTTTTTTACAGCATTTATACTTGTCTTTGGGTTTTTACAACAAACATATTTATCTTCATTAGTCTATCTCTTTCTGTTACGAGCAGGATAGTCTGAGCTAGAGTAAGAACCAATTTTTGTTTTTACTCAAATGGTAAAATATGACCAAAGAAAACACTTACAACGTAGTTTAATAATTTTAATTATTTAGTCTGTTTGATTGCAAAATCAAATTAATTTATCTCAGTAAACAGATCTAATAGAACAAGTTGACTATTGAAAAAGTTAAAGAATTTGAAAAGTTCATTTTCTTTGTATTCAACTGTCAATCTGCGCGAGAATGCTAACTTTTTATACAGCTCATGGAAGGATCTTTTGAAATTACTCTACAAATAGTTATCGCCGTTCTTGCGGGTATTAGCGCACAGGTGGTAGCAGAATATTTCCAAGTCCCTAGTATTGTTTTCCTGCTACTGTTTGGCATCTTCCTAGGCGCAGACTCTTTAAACATACTTCATCCTCACAACTTGGGTGTGGGATTAGAAGTTTTGGTCGCCCTTTCTGTTGCCATTATTCTTTTTGAAGGCGGACTAAACCTGGAGTTAAGGGAATTAGGCAAAGTATCGGGAAGTTTAAGAAACCTCGTAACCATAGGAACCCTAATTACCTTGGTGGGTGGAGGCATGGCAGCTCATTGGCTAGCCGAATTTCCTTGGTCTATCGCCTTCCTGTATGCTTCTTTAGTTGTGGTAACTGGTCCGACGGTTATTGGACCACTGCTCAAACAAGTAAGGGTAGATCGTCAAGTAGCAACCCTCTTGGAAGGAGAGGGAGTACTAATTGACCCTGTAGGAGCAATTCTGGCGGTGGTAGTACTTAATACCATTTTAAACACCAACGCTGCACCTTTAGATATCATGAGCGGCTTAGTATTGCGTCTAGGAATAGGCGCAGTAGTTGGAGGATTAGGTGGTTGGTTATTAGGTTTATTTCTTAAAAAAGCCAATGAGCTTTCAGAAGAACTCAAAAATTTAGTTGTTTTGGCTGCCGTATGGGGACTATTTGGTTTATCTCAAAGTTTGCGTAGTGAATCAGGTTTGATGGCGACGGTAATTGCAGGGATTGTTCTTAAAGCTTCTGCTATTCCTGAAGAACGGCTTTTGAAAAGATTCAAAGGTCAGCTAACCGTTTTATGTGTTTCTGTTCTATTTATTCTCTTGGCAGCAGATCTTTCTATTGATAGTGTTTTTGCTTTAGGTTGGGGTAGTGTTTTAGCCGTTTTGGTACTGATGGTCATTGTCAGACCCATTAGTATTGCTGTTTGCACTTGGAATAGCAACATGAATTGGCGGCAAAAGATATTTTTGGCTTGGATTGCTCCAAAAGGTATTGTGTCCGCATCTGTCGCTTCCTTGTTTGCTATTTTACTTACAGAAAAGGGCATCAATGGTGGAGATGCTATCAAAGCCCTCGTATTTTTAACTATTTTGATGACAGTATTTTTCCAGGGTTTAACCGCACGGTGGGTGGCAGGTTGGTTACAAATCACCTCAAGCGATGCCAAAGGAGCAGTAATTATTGGCTGTGATGCTCTAGGACGTTTTATGGGTCGTCTGTTTCAGCAGTTGGGGGAATCAGTAGTAATGATTGATACTGACCCAGAAGCCTGTAAAAAAGCAGAAGCAGACAATTTAACCGTGTTCCAGGGTAGTGCCTTAGTCCCTGAAGTTTTGGATGAAGCGGGGATTGAATCTATGGGTACATTCTTAGCTTTAACTAATAATGGAGAGGTTAATCTTGTCTTAGCTCAAAGAGCCGTAGAAGAGTTTAGTCCACCCAAAGTTTTAGCAGCATTTCCACAAAATAATACAGTTGAAAACAGTAAAACTAAAGTAAATCAGGCATTAATTCCTCAACTGCAGATTAAAACTTGGAATAGTTATATTGATGACTGACAAATAAAATTAGGCTTGACCGTTTTAAAAGAAGCGGAATTTTCGTTTCAACTGGCTCATTTACAGGCATTAATTCGCGCAGGGGAAATGCTACCTTTGTTGGTCAAACGCAATGATAATCTTCAGGTGGCAGTGGCGAAAGAAGAATGGCAAGTTGGGGATGAAATTCACTATTTATTTCATGACCCCAGACCAAAGTTATTAAAGCGTCTTTCAGGGGGAAATCAATCTTCTCGTCTTCTGTTAGAAAAACTTCCCGAAGTTGAAGAAATCCCTTTAGCTGCGCCAGTGAAAGAAAGCTCTTCTGAAATTGTTGAAGAGACTATTTGATTTAATATTTTCCATCATTTATTTGGTTTTACTCTTAATTAATAGATTATTTCCAGAATTGCTTTAGGTATATCGCACTATCATGAAAAAGAAATTTTACTAAACAAGATGTGAGATAGTTATGGATGTTAAATTAATTTTATTGGTTTTAACTGGAATTTTTACAGTTGCTTGTCTGTTCTTTGGTACAAAGGGCGGCTACTACGACACTGATAAATATGATGGCAATGGTTCAGCACACTAACGAAAAATCATGGTATTAGCTGACTATTGAAACAAATAATTTTCAACCACTACCATCTTAAATCAAGCTAACGAAACTTAATTTCTCTTTAGATTTAGCTAATTTTTGTCACTCTCATAACTTAAGATTTTAAACAAAGGTACTAAATCACTGGATTTGGTGTGCCTGATTTTGTTTATTGTGAGTCTGAGTTATCAGGGGTTAACTATATGAAAGAAAGACAGGGAAAAATTAAATCTAGTTCCCTGCCTTTGTCTTGCTTTGTTTATGCAGCAGGTCATGAAGATGAAGGTGTATGTTTACTGTTGCACATTGGTAAATATCGCATTATGCTTGACTGCGGTTTGGCAAATTTGGAAGATTTGTTAGAAGGAGATATTCCTCCTGCCGATTTGGTCTTTTGCTCCCATGCACACGTAGATCATTGCCGTGGTTTATTGCAACTGCATCGGAGATTTTCGACATTACCAATTTACATCAGTGAAGTAACATCTAAATTGCTCCCGTTTCACTGGGGTAGGGAGAATGATTTGGGCAATCTAGATTGGTGTAGAACTCTATCTTGGCGATCGCCTGTGATGGTAGCTCCTGACCTGCAAATAGAAATAGTACCCGCAGGACATTTACCAGGAGCAGCAGCAATTATTATTACTTACATTACCCCAGAGCGTAGTTATAAGGTAATGTATACAGGGGATTTCTCTGTTTCTAACTTTCAATTGGTAGAAGGAATGTCCATTGAGAATTTGCGGGGACTATCTCCTGATGTACTAATTTTAGAAGGGAGCTATGGTACTGTACGCCATCCCCACCGCCGTCTCCAAGAAAAACAACTGATGGAGCGAATTAATCAAGCTCTAGCCGAGGGTAGAAACATCTTACTGCCTGTTCCCCCCATTGGTTTGGGACAAGAAATTCTTAAGCTTCTTCGTTCTCATCATCAGTTTACAGGACGAGATTTAGATATTTGGGTGGATGAATCTGTTGCAATTACATGTGATATGTATTTGGAGCTACTAACCCAGTTTCCTTTATCAGTGCAGAATTTTGCCAAACATCAGTCCTTATTTTGGGATGAGCGCATTTGTCCTCGTATGAGACGGCTAAAGCATTTTGATAACTCAAACAGTAGTCAGCAGTCTGGAATATTCTTAGTAGACTATCAAAGCGATCTTTGGCTCTATTTAGCTGGAGAAAAAGATTGGTTAATTTTGTTAGCAGAACATCCCCAAGAATATCTGCATCCAGATTCAGCTAGCTTGAGTTTGATCAAAAATCTCTCCTATGTAACGATTGAAACTTATCTTTTAACTGAACATAGCGATGGTCGCAACACTACTCAATTGGTGCATAATTTGCGACCACAGCATGTTATCTTCGTGCATGGTTCTCTAAGCTATCTTTTAGAGCTAGCTAGTCTAGAAGAGCTAAGAAATCGCTATCAGATACATTCTCCAGTTCAGGGAATATTGGTAGAGTTACCAATAGGCGATCGCTTTGTTCAACCCAAAGCCCTCCAGCCTGTTTACTACGAAGGAGAAATTAACGAAACTGCATCAGAGATAGCCATAAACCTGCCCAATAGTATTAGTAACGATTCCCGCTGGCAAAATATTGCAGATACAGGAATTATCCAGGCTCATTGGCAGGGAAATGAGCTAATAATTAAGGGTGTATCCCAACGAGAACTATTAAATGCTAATAGTCAGGCTCGGATATCGTCCGATCTCGACTGCTGTAATCGCTGTAAGTACTATAGCGATCGCCGTTGTTGGAATAGATCCTCTCCTTTATGCGGTTTCAAAGTAATTCCCGAAGGTTACTGTCCTGTTTTTGAAGCCATAGAAGAAAACAATTAATTAAAGTAAATTAACTAATTACTCTGGATTGTGTTCGGGTGACTGGGGGTGAATTTGTTCTGCTTCTGGACAGTCTTCAGAAACTAAAATTTCAGTGCTTGTTTTAGAAACTGAGGCCAGTTTTTGCGTGACAGCACCAATACTTTCTAGACGTACCATTTCTTCCCAGGAACTAATTTCATCTTCTTCTTCTGTTTCATAGCGAATTGTTACAATATCTCCCTCGAAATCAACAATGCGCCCTCCTTCGAGCCACCGTTGTTGATCCCGCAAGAAAATACAAACTTCGCGACCATCTTGACAGAGTTGATAAATCTTGCGGTGTAGCATGGGTTTCTCCTACTGCGAGTAACTCCTTAAAAATGTATAGTATCTATTATTGTCATTTTCGCTCTATGACACAAGGGTAAATCTTCCTCTTGGACTATGATGTTAACAAATATGTAGATAATTTTTGGCTCAGTGCAAAAGTACAGCAGATTATATCAGAGTCTTTTATCGATTAACTAGGATTTGGTTGACTTGCCAAATACTGAAGAAACTCTAGCAGCTGGCTGTCAGTTAGATGAAGACGACTTCGTTTACCATAGCGGCTTTTGAGAAATTCTCTACCATCATTTTTTGTCCAACCTAGTCGTTTAATTTCTAGATCGGTTTGATGTTTTATTTCATTGAAATTAACTTCTTCTAAGGTGCTTGATGCTCGATCTATACCAATGCTAGCAGGGACAGTTTCTGGAGCAATATGGGGATTATCTGGCACAACTTTATTAAAAGCCATGTCTGAATTTGATGTTCCTTCAAATAAGTTGGCTGAATTTGGGACAGCCTGATTATCTGTGTCAATTTTTGCTTGTTTAACTGTGCCATCGTCAGATGTAGTTATTTTGGTTTCAGGTTCTAAACTGGTTGTTGGCTTGGCAACAGATAATTTTTGCTTTTCTAAAGGGGTAAAAACATTGGAATCAGATTGGTTTTCTTTTTTTTCGGAATAATCAGCGATATTTGCAACATTATTATCTTCCAGACTATGATAACTCCCTGTTTTATTTGGCGGGGAGGGACTGGAGACACTATTTACTGGTGCTGTTTGAGTAGAAGGTATTTTTTGAGGTGTGGTTGTGAGAGTTGGATTCTGAGATTGGTCAGAGGAAATCGATCTACTAGCTTCACTTTGATTAGTAGTCTCATAGTTATCTAACATTAAAGCAGCGATCGCTCTTTCTCTGGCTATATCTTCTGCAATTTCTACTTTGTTTGCTCCTGCCAAACCAGTAGTTAAGACAATCTTATTTACTATAATTGATACTCGGACAATATATGTTCCTCTGTCAATATCAACTAATTCACTGACCAAACTTCCTTGGGGATAATACTGACGAAATTTAGCTAATATCATCTTGATTTAATGTACTCTTAGTTTAAATCTTAATACAAATCAACTATCTCAATATTCAAATTTGATTGAAGACGCAATAATTGATACTAATATCTTTTCTACATCGGTAAAAAGTTGAATGCCACTAATTATGTCCAGTCAAATCAATAGTAAGTCTATTTTTATCCTAAATCTATTCTTTTTTCCCTGTAGGAAAATTAGGAATTTAGAACATAACACAACTAAATAGATCTTATTCAATCAACAAAGTAAAAAAAGAGATTTGCCAATAAGCACTAAGAATTTACAATAGATACTGATATTGGCTAGAACATAACTCGTAATTTTGGTGAGTGTTAGATCGATAATCAATTAATTGATGAAAGAAATAACTGGACTATAAAAGTCTAAAATCTATAGTCAGTAAATCCTATTGTTTTTCTGACCCTTTAAAGTCACAGACTACTCCGCCATGAGACGAAAGTAAGGTGACTTCTGGTTAGGATATGGCAAAGCTTACAACTACACTAATCAAAAATAAGTTAAATGCAGAGTAAAAACTTTAGCAGTTGCTAGCAACTATTTGAATCTTTTTTGTGTAGTAAGGTTAGCAGCTTTTCAGGGAGATCTAAAACTGCGAAACTTATTGTTTTCATGACAAAATACCCTGGTTAAAGAAAAAACCTACCTAGTACAAAGAGATCATACGAGTTACTATAGTCATCTTCGCTTCTGTCGTCTGTTATTAAATTAAAATTGGATAAGGATAATTTTTAGATGGAATTTTCAATCGCTACATTACTTGCTCAGTTCGTAGATGGAAAACTTGTCGCGGGCAAAAATTTAGAAAAAAAACTCGGTTGTGAAGACGAGGAAAGCATTAATAAGCTACAAATTACCTTGGATGCTTTAGAAAAAATTGGCGTTTTAGTCAAGGAAAGAGGAAAATATCGTCGTATTTATGAAGATGATGTGGTGGAGGCTAAACTAAGATGTTCGAGTAAGGGATTTTGCTTTGCGATTCAGGATGAAGACAACGCAGATGATATTTACGTAAGAGAAAGTCATCTTAGTAATGCATGGAATGGCGATCGCGTCTTTGTTAAAATTATTAAAGAAGGTAGTCGTCGTCGCTCTCCTGAAGGTGAAGTAAAGTTAATTTTAGAAAGGTCTAATCCTTCTCTACTCGCCACCGTAACCAACAAAGAAGAAAAATATCACGCTATTCCTTTGGACGACCGTCTTTTATTTGAATTAGATCTCAAACAAAATGGTCAAGATTTAGAAGCTGCTTTAGAACATTTGGTTCACGTTTCGGTATTACGCTATCCTCTGGGACAACATCCTCCTTTAGGAAGAGTAACCAAAGTTTTGGGTAGTGATGCTGAAGAAGCTGCGGATGTTGATATTGTTTCTTGTAAGCACGATTTACCCCAAGAGTTTCCCGAATAGGCAATTAATGCCACTTCTAAATTACCTACGGCTCGCATTCCTGCCGCAGAAATTAAAAAGCGTCAAGACTTGCGAGACAAGATGACTTTTAGTATTGAATCTGAATCAAACACTAAAAATACACCTTGGGTTGAAAATGCTTTTACTCTAGAAAAAACAGAAACAGGGAATTGGCAGTTAAGCATACACATCACTGATGTGGCTCACTACATAGAAACTGATAGCACTTTAGATCGTATTGCTCGAAAGAGAGGTACAGCGGTTAACCTAAGAAAGCAAGTATTGCCTCTGTTTCCTGAAAAAGTCAGCAAACTCTGTTCGTTAATTCCTGGGAAAAATCGCCTTGCAGTTTCTGTAACTATTACTATTGAACCTCAAGGCAATATCATTGAATATGCGATCGCGCCAACGGTAATTTCTGTCGATCACCAGCTGACTTATCAAGAGACTCAAGCGTTGATTAGTGAAGAGAAAAAACCAGGTAGAAAGTTTGCCAAACTAGCTCCTGTACTTCAAGACTTGTTTTTCACCCTTAGTCCTCTTATTAAAGCACAGCGTTTGCAAAGGGGTGGTTTGGAAATTAGCACTCCAGAGATCAATAGTCTATACAAAGATGAAGGTAGAGTAGGTACAATTCTTAGTCTTGATAGGATGCCAGTGCACTCT
>CAKZYI010000105.1 GCA_937884735.1 uncultured Pleurocapsa sp. | reverse complement strand
AGTAAACTCGTGACCCATTCTCAATAATTATTTTAATATTTTGTTACATAACAATTTTTAATCAAAATATTTCTAGCTTCCATCAAAGCAAAGCCTAATAGATTTTCACCACGCCACTTATAGGGATTGGCTGCATCGGGATTGTTTTGACCTAAACCAATACCCCATATTCGATCTCTGGGGCTAGCTTCAACTAAAATTCTTTTTCCCGTATTAATCAAAAACTCTTTTAATTCTGGGTTTTGTTCAAATTTACCTGCATTACCTTTTACTACGATCTTAAATCTGTGTTTAAACCAAACTTCTTGTTTAAACCCCTTTACTAGGCGACCTAGTTTTTTGGCTTCCCCTGGATGTTCTGCGGCTATGATTTGTGCGAGAACATCATCATCCTTAAACAACCTGGCTTTCTCTGCCATCATATAGTGTTCGGCAGTAGGATATTTAATTCCATTTAATTCAAACGAAGCTTCGTACCACTGACTAAAACAACTCTTCCCTATCGATCCATCCAAGCTAGGTTGATGTCCCCAAAAAAAGAGATACTTTACTTTATCGCCATGATTAATGCGACCGATTAAATCTTGCCTTGTTCTAATTTTGTTTATCATTTAGAGTTGCGAAAAAATTCTCTTGCTACATAGAGTTGGCAATTTTGATTAGTGTTTCCATTTTTCCCGCTTTGATACCAACGGAGTGAGTAACCGAATCTTGTTTCCAGGTTAAAGTAGAGTCACTACATTGTGCATCACACACCGCATCGGTGAAATAAGCTTCTGTGCCATTGTTCAGGGTTACTGTTTGTTCTCCTTTTAAAGGGGATGAAGGATTTTCTTTTTCCGCTTCTATATTCCCCAAACGGCAGACATTTTGACCAGTGCAGTCTGGAGTGTAACCAAGTACGATCTGATATTTAGATCCATCTGCATTAATTAAATTTGCATGGAGAGGAGGATCGCTTTGATATTCAGGAAGGTAAGTAGGTAAAACAGGGTCTATATTGGTTTTTTTGGCTAATTCTGGCAAAACGCTTTCAAAAACTGGATTAGAAGACGTAGCGAACTCTTCTATGGCAGGGTTGGTTTGAGAATCGGTCTTAGGGGAATTAGTTTGCGATGGATTTTCAGATTGATTAAATTGACAGGCAGATAAGATGCCCATTAACCCAATAGTTTGAAACAGAGATTTAATTACTGACATAACTTACTTTATATTGCCCGATCGCTTTTCATACTAGATCATTAATATATTCTGTTGTGTTATTGAGATTTACTGTTCTTCTATTAATCTATAAGCTAGCTGTAATATTTTTAGTTCAAAGCTTAAGATTTATGGCTTACAGCTATTCCTAATAGTTAAATCGGCACTGGTAAAGATAACGAACATGAGCTATCAAATGGATCGACGGGCATATGCAGATACTTATGGTGCAACAACAGGCGATCGCGTTAGACTAGCAGACACGGAATTATTTATTGAAGTAGAACGAGACTACACTACCTACGGCGATGAGGTTAAGTTTGGTGGTGGCAAAGTTATTCGCGATGGTATGGGGCAGTCTCCTATTTCTCGTGAAGATGGCGCAGTAGATTTGGTGATTACCAATGCTCTAATTCTTGACTGGTGGGGTATTGTTAAGGCGGATATTGGAATCAAGGATGGTAACATCTGCAAAATTGGCAAGGCGGGTAATCCTTTAATTCAGGATAACGTTGATATTATTATTGGTGCGGCGACAGAAGTTGTAGCAGGGGAAGGACATATAGTCACCGCAGGGGGAATAGATAGCCACATTCATTTTATCTGTCCCCAACAGATAGAAACTGCGATCGCTTCTGGTATTACTACTATGATAGGTGGTGGTACTGGTCCAGCAACAGGGACAAACGCTACAACCTGCACTCCTGGGGAATGGAATATCTGGCGGATGCTACAGGCGGGGGATGCTTTTCCGATGAACTTAGGCTTTTTGGGCAAGGGAAATAGTGCCAAACCCCAAGGACTAGTAGAACAGGTAAAGGCAGGGGCTATGGGGCTAAAACTCCACGAAGATTGGGGAACAACTCCCAAAGCGATCGATACTTGTTTAAATGTTGCCGATGAATATGATGTGCAGGTAGCTATTCACACCGATACTTTAAATGAAGCTGGTTTTGTGGAGAATACCATCGGTGCTTTTAAAGACAGAGTAATCCACACCTATCATACCGAGGGTGCGGGTGGCGGACATGCCCCCGATATTATTAAAGTCTGTGCCTACAGCAATGTCTTGCCGTCTTCCACTAACCCCACTCGTCCTTTTACCGTCAATACTTTAGAAGAACATTTGGATATGTTGATGGTATGCCACCATCTTTATAAAAGCATTCCTGAAGATGTAGCCTTTGCCGAATCCCGCATTCGCCAGGAAACAATTGCAGCAGAGGATATATTGCACGATCTGGGTGCATTTAGCATGATTGCCTCCGATTCTCAAGCAATGGGTAGGGTAGGGGAAACTATTATTCGTACTTGGCAAACTGCCCACAAAATGAAGGTACAGCGAGGTGTTTTATCTTCCTCTAATGACGAACCTGCTGACAACTTCCGCGCAAAACGCTATATTGCTAAATACACAATTAACCCCGCTATTACCCACGGAATAGGCGATCGCGTTGGTTCAATTGAAGAAGGTAAACTAGCCGATATCTGTCTGTGGAAACCCGCCATGTTTGGGGTTAAACCAGAAATAGTGATTAAAGGTGGCGCGATCGCTTATGCTCAAATGGGAGATCCTAATGCTAGTATTCCCACTCCCCAACCTGTATATATGCGCCCCATGTTTGCTAGCTTTGGTGGTGCAGTTGGTGCAACTTCAATTTCTTTTCTTTCTCAAGCTGCGATCAATGCAGGTATCCCCGAACAAATTGGATTAAATAAAATCATAGCTGCGGTTAGCAATACTCGGAAATTGAGCAAGACAGACATGAAGTTAAATGATGCCCTGCTAAACATTGAAGTTAACCCTGAAACTTATGAAGTTAAAGCCGATGGGGAATTGTTAACCTGCAAACCTGCAAAAGTTTTACCAATGGCGCAAAGATACTTTTTATTTTAATGGTGAAGATTATTTCCAGTGTTAGAGTATCGGAGATTGAATATTAAAAATAAACTTTAGGGATTGTAAACAAAAAAACTCTTGAGATATAAACCAACAAGATCGCCTGCATCTATTTCACCTAATATATAAATATTTTCGCTGATTTCACTAGCCAAGCGATACACTTTTACTTCGGAAAAATTTTGCTCCATAAATTGATTAATACGAATATATTTTTGATATTGATTTTTGGTATTATATTCAGGATAGTAATTATCAAAATATGAGATATCGCTATATAAACCAGCAAAGTTACTAATTTCTAACATTCCTGTTTTTTGTAGAGTATTTGTGAATGCTAGTTCTTTAGTTTTGCCAAAAGCATATATTATTTGATGGGTATGAGAATAAATATAACCCCCACCAAAGTCACCATTTAATTCTATACTTCCTAATTGGGCAGCGATCGCTTTAATTTTATAATTAAATTCTATAGCTAGATCGCCATAATCTTCTATAGGATTCTTGGGATATTTTGTATGTCGAGCAATAACTTTATGAGGAATATTGGTTTCAACATAAACTGTTGGAGCAATACCAACCCAAGCATCATTATCTACTTGCTCTAAAATAATATTATATTGAATACTATACGGAATATTGTTAATTTGATAAGCTTCTGTATTTGATAAACTTTGAATAATTGATGCCAAAGAATCAATATTATTTCCCCAAGCTTTAATTTCTTCTGAACTAAGAGAAAAATCATTAAAACGACGAGCAGATTCTAATTGTCGCCAACTTTTAATAATATTCTGCCTATCTGTTAATTTTAACCAGCTATTCTCCTGACAAAGATTAAAAATATTGAATTTACCTCGAGTATTTTTTTCCCAAACATAAGAATAAATATACCCTCCGTCTTCATGTCCAGGTAAATCAAAATATAGTTTATCTGCTAATAATTCTAAAGTACCTAGTAATTGTTCTGTTTCTGGTTCCATTTGCGACCGCATAAATTACTTTTATGACAAGGTATTACTAAAAAAATTAGGAGTTGGTAACTCTACATTATCTTGCAATATCATTTCTAAAACCTCTTGAGCATTTTTCAACGCTTCGTCATAAGTATCACCATGAGTTATAGGTTGATAATAATCAGCAAATTCGGGAATAGAAACTACGTAACAATTATCTTCTTCTGACCATTGAATTAAAATACTATAGCGAGATTTCATGATTGTGCCTCCTTGATATCTTTTAATAACTGCATTACTTCCTTCTCTTGATAGCGTTTAGCATCTGTACCATCTTTTCCAGATAAAACTATTTTGCGATTAACTGATGGATGTTTCCATTTTGTATGACTACCTTTTCCTGGTTCGCTAATACAGCCTACTTTGAGTAGCATTGCTTTTAACTCCCTAATTTTTTTAGGCATATTTTTTTAAGCATTATTTCTCTTATTTGCTAACTATGATGCTAAATTTTCTCTAGCAACTGCACGAACGATTTGATTACTATCTTGAGCAAGTTGTTGTTTGATTTCTATCGACGTATTAGGATTATTCGCTACGGCATAACGTTCGATCCAAGAATTAGAATTTACTGCCTTTGATAATATTTCTTCTAATATTAAAGGATGTAACAAGGAAACAAAACGAACTAAGGGAACTTTGGAATTAATATATTCAGATAGTACTGTAGATAAATTATCACTATTGGGGTTATAGATACGGTTTAATCCCCTTAAAGTTGGACTTAGGGATTGAGTTTGTTTTTTGGCTACTGGTAATAAATCTTTGAGTAATTCTTTGATATCTGCCGAACTATTTTTATGATTAGCTACACGACGTACCTCTATTGATTCATCCAATGCTAAGTTCTCTAAAATATCGATCGCAGTATTGGAATTAGCTGCAACTTGAGTTCTAACTGTTGCTTCTACGTCTGTGGATAACTGTTCTAAAATTTGACTGGAAGTATTATTATTAGCTGCTACCGCTACGCGAACATCAGTTACAATATTTTGCGATAAAGTTTCTAAAATACTAACAGGTGCATTTACCGAAGAGGCGATCGCTTTACGTACATTTGCTTCTGGATGTTGTGCTAATGTTTGCCAATGTTCTAGTGTTAAATTAGGGTGATTAGCCAATGTTTTACAAACATTAATGTTGGGATGTTGGACAAAATCAGTTAATAGTTCTGCTGTCAAAACCGAATTACGAGCAAGAGAGACTAAAACTGATTCTTTCAATCCTTCTTTAATTAATCTTTCAGCTATTTCTATAGGTAAATTAAGCTTAGAAACTATATTTTTTCTAACTCCATATAAATTGCATTCTAGTAGTTTTTTCATTAGTGTTTCGGGAATATCTTTTCTTCTTGCAACAGAAGAATATATTTGTCAGACAACTTTATCGCTAAGATCGAGCTTATTTATCAATTTTTCTAGTAAATGAGGCGGTGTATTTGGATTTCTGGAAATTCTCCACAATACAACTCCATCATTGTTATCAATCATCTTCTCCAATACAGAAATAGGAGTATTATTATGCATTGCGACAGACGAGCGTATCAGCGATGTAGGATGATGAGCTAGCTGTTCGAGAATATATGCTGGCATATTAGAAGTGTAAGACTTAAGCAATTTATTTAGTGCTTTATCTTTATTTCTAATATTACTTTGTAGAGTCTGTTTTACTACTGCTGCTAAAGCTTTCTCAGTAGTATTTGCATTGTAGATATTAATAATACCTTTTTCTATTCCTAAAAACTCTAGTGTTTCTACAGGGGTATTTCGGTTTCTAGTAAGCCTGCGACAAACTTCTGCACTAGAATCGTTAGCTAACTGTTCTAAAATTTCTGCTGGCGTATGACGATTACTTGCTACATTAAATCTTACTTGTTCCGATCTATCTTTTGCTAGTATTTCTAATAATTCAACAGGAGTTTCAACTTCATTATTGCTATTTTTATTGGCAAGGCTACATCTTACTCCTACACTATAGTCTTTTGTTAGTTCTAATAAAATATCTAATGGTAAATTTTGATTTTGAACTACAGCTTGCCTAACTATATCATCTTCATCCTTGGCTAGTTGTTCTAATACCTGGATTGGAGTTTTACGGTTTCTTGCTGCGGAGAGTTTAGCACTTTGATTTCCTGTTTCCAATACCATAGCTAAAGCATAAGGGCTATCTGTTCTTTTAGCTAAAATTTGATTACTTTTTTCTACCTCTTTCTGTTCTTCTTGTTCAAGTACAATACGATAGCGATTTAAAATAGGAAAACTGGGATTATTTAATACTCGAGCGCGTATTGATTTGACGTTGTTAATTGTTTTTTCAACAGAACAATTAGCTAACTCTATTAACAAATTAGTCGGTGTCGATGGATTAATTGCTATTCTTCTCAAGAGTTCTTCATTATCTTCTGTAGCTAACTTTCTAAGTAAGTCAGCCGAACTATTTGGATTTTCAGCAACTTTATATTTAGTATGATTATTTTCTGCTAATTGTTCTAATATAAATTTTGGTGTTAAAGGGTTTTCAGCAAGCAAGAGATTGTTTCCACTTTCTAGAAGCTGTTCAAAATACTTTGTTCTTTTTGCTTCTGGAATTGCAATATTATAAGCTAATGCTATTCTTAACATACTATCCAGTCGATAGCGTCCCATATCATCGGGTTTTTTTTGATGTTGTTGCCATAATTGTTCTCTGAGGTTTTTCGGAGTGCTTGAATTGCAGAGCAATGCTGCAACAATAAGTTGGTTAGTAACATCACTATTGTAATAATTATTCAACAGATACATTAAACGCTTTAATAGTAATGTCTGAGGTTTTAATTGATTGCTAGAGCGAGATAAAGCTTTTCTTTTAACTGTAAATTTACCTTGCAATTTTTCTTTAGGTTGTTGATTGACTATTTGCTCTAAAGTCCGACTTTTCTCATCAGTTAAAGAAGTTAATAATGTATTCCAATCGTCTAAAATTGAAGCTTGAAATTCTTTTCCTTGTTGTAGCCAAAACAAAACTAGTTCTGGAGCTTTATGGCGATCTATAAACTCTTTAATTTTGTTGAGTAAATTGGACGTAATATTAGGTGCAATTTCTCTTAAAATAGAAAATAATACATTGTTAGAAGATAGAATTTCTGATGACTTTTCTAGTATTTCTTTAGGTGTTTTTGGATTACTAGCTATTTTAACTTTAATGTAATCTTTGCTGTCGACTAATAATTGATTTAATAATTGTTTTTTTAGTGCTTGAGGTGCTTGAGAATTTTGAGCCACAGCTAACTGCACTCTTTGATTGGGAAAATTAGCTAATTGTTGTAAACTTTCTGTTGATACTCGAGGATGTTTGGTAAGTTCGATCAAGCCACTACTGCGATCGCTTATCCATCCTTCAATATTGTTTTTAATAGGTGACTTAGGATACTGTCGTTCGGCATAAGTTCTTAACTCTTCTAAATCTATATTAGCGAATTCAGCTAATATCCAAGTGGGCGTATTGAGTTGTTTCGTAAAGAAACTTAGAAAACCACCATATTCAACTAAAAAGAGAGGCTTTTGTGGTTCTTTTGGTGACTCATTAAAAAATTTCTCTAAAATACTTACTGGCAAATTATCGCGAGATTTAATTACATTGTGCTGAGTATTAAATAAACTATGTAAAATCTCTTCTGTTGCATGAGGGTGTTTGGCTATTTCCGCTTGTATTGCTTTACTGGAATGTTCGGCTAATACTGCCAAAACTTTGGGCGATGTAACGGGATTTTGAGCTACGGATAATTGAATCTTAAATACTTTATCTCCTGCTAACTTAAATAAAGTCTCTTCAGAAGCTGAGGGGTTTTGGGCTACTGCTAGTCTAATCCAATCCCAATTACTATTACTCAGATTCTCTAACTGTTGGCTATCAGTATCCCAGTTACTTGCTACCTGATGTTGTCCTTTAACTAACTCAACCAATTCTGGAGGACAATTAGGACTATATTCTACGGCGATGCGAATCGATAATTCAAGATCGCCGATTAATTGTTCTAATACCTCTGGTGGCGTGTCGTGAGATTCCGCTACCTGCAAGCGTGGTTCTAATGTGGGTTCTTTTGCTAATCTGGCTAGTAGTTTAGCGCGATCGCGTTTACTCAAATAAGAATTTTTTAAACCTTGAATTAAATATTCTGGGGGAACATATTCGCTAAGAAAATAGACGGGTAAAGGGGCAATTTTTAGTAGCTCTACAGCTAACCTGTCATTTTGTCCTAGGTAGCGTGATTTTAATTTATTCTCTACGGTATCTTGCCACGCTTCTGTTAATTCCCCAGCATAATTAACGTGCATTTGTGCTGCTTCCGCTACTTCAGGAATTTCACTATTTGCTAAAACTTCTAATATATTACGGGAAGTATTGGGATGACTGGCGACGGCTATTTGTAAAGCGATGTCTTCTTTCAAAATTTCTTCAGGAGAATTACTAAAAGCTTCTAAAGCTTTAACATCTAGAGAAATCAATCTTTCCATAAGAAATAAGAATAAGTATATATTTACTTAATACAAGAATATTATCGAATAATATATCGCTTTACATTCTTTAGATATTTTTCCCATTTGGCAGATTTAATTTCCATTATTACTTTTAAAAAGCAACAATAACTTTTGTTTAAAAAGAGCAGATAAAAGCTATATTTAAGGACGAAGTAACACAGCGAATTATCATATTTTTATTTTGGCTCGTATAATAGCTTTTTTAGTTTGCTTATTCTGTTTGATTATTTTACCTTCTCCTGTTAATGCTCAAACAGAACAACGTAGCTATCTTACTATAGAGATATTGCAGGATAAAGTAGCTAATTTAATTCAAAGCGAAGGTAAAGACAAAATAGATTTAAGTAACTTTATTATTAATACATCTAATTCTGATAATGAATTTAGTCAACAGTTTTATCAAGAGATAAACAATACTATTAGCAGAGCATCAAATCCTATAGATATTGATTTTAGTAATTCTATAATTCAGGGGAATTTTAAACTTAATCAATTAGGAATTTATAGCGCAGTTGGTGAAGGTGCGCTACATTCTTTATTTACTCCCGCAGAACAAGAACAGATCGAGCAATACTATCCTGTAAATAATAATCTAAGTCAGGATATACCAAGGATTAATATATTTCGTGGCGGGTTGAATTTTGCAGGGACTACTTTTACAGCTGAAGTAGATGGGGATAATAGTTTGTTTCTGAAACCAGTAGTTGTTACTTCGGCAAAGTTTCAAAGTGCAGTCAGGCTCGATCGCAATATTTTTGGTAAAGAGGTTGACTTTAGTAATAGTGTTTTCGAGCAGGGTATTGATATTAGCCACAGTCACTTTTTTTCTACGGCTAAGTTTAAAGAAGTTAATTTTACAGCAATCAGCGATTTTAGCTATAGTCAGTTTGAAGAGCTGACAGAATTTAATAAGTCACTATTTAAACAAGGGGCTAATTTTACTCGCACTGTATTTATTAAACCCATAAACTTTAGCAGCGCAATATTTAGCGATCGCTTTATTTTCGCTAAAAGCAAATTTTTAGAATCGCTGATTTTAATTAATACTACTTTTGAGAAAACTATAACCTTCCGCGATATTTATATCAATGGCATAATCAATCTTCAAGATGCTCATTTATTAGACCGTTTGGACTTTAGTAATGGTTTTTTTACACCAAAAGCTAGTATCAATACTTCAGGATTGGCTTTCGATAGTGCCGATGCAAAAATTATAGGTGATAAGGGAATTGGCAAGTTTATAGATGTTAATAAATTAGAAACAAATGAGACTGTATTACGTAATTTAATTCGTAATTTTCGCAATTCCGAACAAATAAGCGATGCTAATTATATTGAATATCGAAGAGAACAATTAAAAGCAAAACAAATAAGCGATCGCCTCTTAAAAACATCATGGCGAAAAGTATTTACCTGGGGCTGGATTCATGTAATTCCTCAGTGGTTAATGCTCAATTTATTATTAATTCTGGGAGACTATGGCACTAACATAAATCTATTCTTTACTCTTGGCATAATTATTATTAGCTTCTTTAGTTTTTTATTCTGGCTAATCGATCGCTATCGTCCAAATATATCCGCACCAATTATACCTAGCGGTTATGAAATTATGGTTATGAGCAGTAGCTATTTATTATTTACGCTTCTAAGTGTAATTAATATTTTACTAACTACTAGCAGACCATTCTTAACCATAATAGGAATAGCAGCAATATTATTACCGTTACCAATTTTAATTACCAGCCTGATATACAAAAAAGGTCGATATCACAAACTCCTCGATACAACCTATTTTGTAGAAGATGGTTCGTTTCGAGAATTCCGCTTACTAATAGGGCGTTTACCCATTATGCCTCGCTTTCCCTTTTTCCGCGATCGCTTTCAACCAATTTTATGGAATAAACGCTGGAGTTGGCTCAACTATTACGACTTCAGCTTCAATAATATTTTCAAATTCGGTTTTAATGATATTCGTGTCCGAGACGAACATCTACCAGGACTAATCTCTACTTTGGTCTGGTATCAATGGTGTTTGGGCGTATTGTATATCATTTTGATACTGTGGACTCTTTCTCGCACAATTCCTGGGTTGAACCTATTAATCTATTTTTAATAGCTTTAAACTATAAAAAAACGAAATAACGGGGTGTAGTCTAACGACTTTAAACACCTATATAAATTATGATGAACTTTTTATCTCATAAGCTGAGAACAAGACCTAATTTATATTTTTATTCAAACACTTTAAGAAAATATCTTTGTAAAGCGATAAGCCCATAGCATGAAAAGTATTACTAAAATAGCACTACTATCTAGCATTCTCTTGACCTTTATGGGTTGTTCTGTTGTGGAAAAACCTACTTCCGCCTCAAATACCGATAGCTCGTCATCAGGTAGCCCCATTGTATCCGACGGAAATGTTGCGGTTGCTAGCAATTTTAAAACGACGACTATTACACAGGGCTTAGAGCGTCCTTGGGGTATGGCATGGTTGCCAGATGGCTCGATTCTAATTACTGAGCGTCCTGGGAAATTAAGAATTGTTAGAAACGGAGAGTTGGACCTAAAATCTATTTCGGGAGTTCCTGAAGTCTTTGCCGTTAACCACGGAGGTTTGTTAGATATTTCTCTACATCCCGATTTTGCGGAAAATCAGCTAGTTTACTTTACCTATTCTGATGGTACGAATCAGGCAAACCACACTAAAGTTGCCAGGGCTACCTTTGATGGAACTAGTCTGCAAAATTGGGAGGATATTTTTGAAGTCAATCCGACAAACACCGAGGGTCAACACTTTGGCTCGCGTATCGTTTGGCTACCCGACAAAACAATGTTGGTGGGTTTGGGTGACGGTGGCAATCCACCAATTGAGCTAAACGGTGAGTTGATCCGCAATCAGGCTCAAAATCTCAATTCTCATCTGGGTAAGGTGGTGCGCCTAAATGATGACGGTTCGATTCCTCAAGATAACCCCT
>CAKZYI010000104.1 GCA_937884735.1 uncultured Pleurocapsa sp. | reverse complement strand
AGATTAATCCTGCAATTCCCGCTGCTGCTTCCAGGTGTCCGATATTAGTTTTTAACGAACCCAAATAACAAGTTTGTTCTTCATTTTGTTTTAATACTGCCTTGAGAGAATTAACTTCAATCGGATCGCCTAAAGATGTCCCTGTACCATGAGATTCAACGTAGCTAATCTCTGTAGAATCAACCCCCGCGTTAGCTAACGCCCGACGAATTACCGACTGTTGAGACAATCCGTTGGGTGCAGTTAAACCATTGCTCTTACCATCCTGATTGATTGCCGAACCCTTAATCACGGCTAAAATGCGATCGCCATCTGTTCGCGCATCAGCTAATCTTTTTAGAATAACTACTCCACAACCTTCCCCTCGCACATAACCATCCGCATCCGCATCAAAAGTCTTGCATCGTCCATCTTCTGCCATCATTCCCGCCATCGAGAATGTTTGGGTAAGTTCGGGGGATAACATCAAATTTACCCCACCAGCGATCGCTTTGTCACATTCTCCTGTTTTCAGACTTTGACTAGCAAGGTGTATTGCCACCAGAGAGGACGAACAAGCAGTATCTACCGCTAAAGAAGGGCCTTTTAGGTCAAATATATAGGAAAGACGATTTGCAGCGATGCTATGGGCATTTCCTGTGCCTGCGTAGGCATCAACATCTACTCCGTAGTGAAATCTCAGTTGAGAATAATCACTACTGCTCATGCCAATAAATACGCCCGTGCTACTACCCGCCAAATCTTGATTTGCTACTGCCGCATCTTCTAAAGCCGCCCAGCTAACTTCTAATAACAATCTTTGCTGGGGATCGATACTTTGTGCTTCACGGGGGGTAATCCCAAAAAACTGCGGATCGAACTTGTTTACATCGTCAATAAAGCCACCATAGGAAGATTTTGACCAGCGATCACTTTTTTTGATTGCATCCTTGCCATCTCGTAACAGTTGCCAAAATTCATCGGGGTTATTTGCCCCAGGAAAACGACAGCCAATACCAATAATGGCAATATCTTGTTGATTGTTAATTGCTAATTTTTCTAGAGGATTCTTTGGAGATAAATCTTTAGATAAAGATAACCCCTTCCCATGTTGATTATTAGTTGGAGATAAATACTTTGCCAGCTCATTGATGTTGGGATAGTCAAAAACAATCGTAGGAGAAAGTTTGATGTTCAACCAGTCTTCCAAGTCTGCGGATAAACTCACCGCATCAACAGAGCTTAAGCCAGAACTAGCAAAGGGTTCATCGATATCTATTTCCGATGAAGGTATGCCCAAACGAGTAGCCAAATTTTCAACTAGCCAATTTTGAATATTATTTTGCTGTTGATTGGAATTATTTTGAGGAAGCAACGATTTGCTTATTTTTTGTTCCTTTAAACTATATTCCCCTACCGTATTTAAACTACCGTCTAAATAACCTGCTTTACAGGCGTGACGCTGAATTTTACCGCTGGATGTCTTGGGGATGCCACCTGTTTTGATCAAAACAATCCCATAGACTTGGAGATCGTGATTCTGGGCTACAGATTTTCTAATTGCTTTGGTAACTTCATTTACATTTAGTTTACGCAGATGAGTCCGTTTTATTTCTGGAGTAATAACTAACTGTTCTTTGCCTCCAACTTCTACGGCAAAAGCGGCAATGTTGCCCAATCGAATTGCTTCATGGGCATTTTCTACAGTTAATTCGATGTCTTGAGGATAGTAATTGCGTCCATGAATAATAATTAGATCCTTCAATCGTCCCGTAACAAACAATTCACCATCTTCCAAAAAGCCCAAATCTCCAGTGCGTAGCCAGCCACCTTCTTGAGTATCAGCCAGGGCAGCATTAAAGCTATTTTCAGTTAATTCGGGTCCATGCCAATATCCTTGGGCTACACTATCGCTCTTTGCCCAAATTTCGCCAATTTCTCCCTCTGAACAAGAATTAAGAGTATCAGGATTGACTATTACAAGCCTTTGCCCAGGTATGTTGCTGCCGCTACCTACTAACGTGATAATATCTTTCTCATTGGTAGGAGAAATCGCTATGTTTTGTTCGATTTTTTTACTATCAAATTCTTTGGTAATTACCTCGCCGTATTTATTTCCCCCCGTAATCATCAAGGTAGATTCTGCCATGCCATAGCAAGGATAGAAAGCAGACTGGCGAAAACCACAATCACGGAAATATTCACTAAAGCGATTGATTGTTTCGGCTCTAACTGGCTCTGCACCTGAAAAAGCAAGTTCCCAGCAGCTTAAATCCAAAGTTGCTTTTTGGTCGGGGGTAATGCGATCAACACAAAGATCGTAAGCAAAGTTGGGTCCTCCGTTAGTAACCCCTTTGTATTTAGAAATAGCCTTCAGCCAACGATAGGGACGCTGTAAGAAGGTTACAGGTGCCAGAATGTACATTGACAAGCCAACATACATAGGCTGGATAATACAGCCAATTAAGCCCATATCATGATACGGAGGAAGCCATGAAACTGCATTGTGTTTGGGACTATTCTGAAAACAATGGTTAATGGTGGCAGAATTAGCCATTACATTGCCATGACTAACCATTACTCCTTTTGGTTTGCCTGTTGAGCCACTAGTATATTGCAAAAAAGCCAGACTGTCTGTAGTGATATCTGGATGATGCCAATTTTGGGCTAAGGCAAGTTCAAAAGTATCAGTTGCTAAAAACTGAATTTTTTCGCTAGCATGGCGATCGGCAAACCTGTCGGCAATTTGATGGCGAATCGATTCTGTAGTAAGAGCAAAGCTAGCCTCCGCATCATCAACGATCGCCATCAAACGATCTAGGGAACGATTAGCGCGGGGCGGATATACTGGTACAGCTACCACTCCAGCGTAAAGGCAACTCAAAAAAGCTGTAATGAAATCTAGCCCTGGCTGATAGAGCAGTAATGCCCTTTTTCCTTGGGCATTGTAGCTTTGTAATACAGAAGCGATCGCCTTAGCCTTATTATTTAATTGTTGATACGTGAGACTTTCTATTTCAGTTTCAGCATCAGCCAAGAAAGTAAATGCCTTTTTGTTGGGCTGTTTACTCTCTTGCTCTTGTAATCGGTCTATTAGGGTTGTTTGCTTGCTCAATCGATTCCTCTCTTTGCCACCCACTAAGCTAGATGTATTTACTAGCTTATCCAAAAGCGAGGTATCTTTGTTAATACTCGCTAATGAAATCAATATCTCAGACAAAGAATAACCGATAAAGGAATAAAAATATAGTAAGAAGCGATAAAGGGATGAGGGATAAAGGATAAAGGATGAGGAACAAGGTATCAATTGTTACTCTGAATAATAAATTTATTAAATTTCCGTTGATATCTCTATTTAGCGGTATTTTGATGGGTTTAGCCCCTGCGCCATTTAATGCTTGGTACTTTGCTTGGTTTGCTTTAACTCCCTTGTGGATATTGGTTAGACAACAAAAATTCTGGTTGAATCTAGCTATAATTGCCTTGGCTTGGGGTGTTGGCTATGATGGTTTGGCTCTATTTTGGATTACGGGGGTTCACCCCCTCACCTGGATGGGTGTTCCTTGGTTGGCTAGTTTAGCGATCGCTATATTTTGCTGGGTTTTTATTACTTTGTGGGGAGCAGGAGTAGTTGTAGTATGGTCATTTTTGCTTAATTTTTTTAGTCACAAAGTTGAGTCTAAAAATCTTTTTGGCAGTCTATCAATAGTTTTATTGGGCACAGCTTTTTGGTGTGGCTTGGAAACATAGTGGAGTTATACTCCTCTATGGTGGCCTGCGATCGCCTATACCCAAAGCCCTTATAATTTAGCCATTCTGCAATTGGGGAAGCTGTCGGGAGCAAATACTATTGCAGCGATAATTGTTGTTGTTAATGGTTTGCTAGCTGAAGCTATTTTATATTGGCGCGATAGTAATTTTTTCAAAACTAAACTATTGTTTATTATTTCTCCTTTGATAGTTTTAATTACTAGCCATATTGCAGGATATTATATATATCAAATACCAGTATCAAAAGATAATTTACAGCCGTTGAAAGTTGGAATTATTCAAGGAAATATTCCCAATGAAATCAAGCTTTTTTCTGAAGGATGGCGTAAAGCGATTGCAGGTTATACTTCTGGTTATCAAAGACTTGCTAAACAAAATGTCGATGTAGTACTAACTCCCGAAACTGCATTACCTTTTTATTGGTCAGATATTTTAAATGGTTCGAGTTTTTATCAAGCAGTAATTAAAAATAAAGTTCCTGCTTGGGTGGGGGCAAATGGCAGAGATGGTAAAAGTTACACCAACAGCATTTTTACTCTAACGGGAGAAGGAGAAACATACAGTCGCTATGACAAATATAAGCTTGTTCCTCTGGGGGAATATATCCCTTTTGAATCGATTGTCGGCAAAATAATTGATCGCCTGTCTCCATTAAACGCTCATTTAGCAGCAGGAAAACCCAATCAAGTCTTTGACACTCCCTTTGGTAGAGCAATTATTGCTATCTGTTACGAGTCGGCGTTTCCCCACCACTTTTTACGTCAGGCACAAGCAGGAGGAGAGTTTATTATTACCGCATCGAATAATGCCCACTATAGTAAAACCATGCCCGCGCAACACCATGCCCATGATGTAATGCGAGCAATCGAAAACGATCGCTGGGCAGCCAGAGCAACCAATACAGGCTATAGTGCGATCGTCGATCCCCACGGCAATACCCTTTGGATTTCTCAAATCGATAAATATGCTATTCACGCCAATACTATTTACCGCCGTCAAAATAAAACTTTATACGTTCGTTGGGGAGATTGGCTGACTCCTACTTTATTATTGTTAAGTGGATTATCAGTTATCCTTGGGATTAAAAACTAATTCTAGGCG
>CAKZYI010000103.1 GCA_937884735.1 uncultured Pleurocapsa sp. | reverse complement strand
AGCTCTGCTGTCGATTTTAGCTTAGGTTCCGAGTTTAGGGTTTGCCATCCAGATTTAAAGACAATAATTCCGCCAGCGATTTTTACTATTTCAGTGGAAATTCCAAAAAAATTGAGAATGCCACCTCCGACCAACAGGAAAAAGATTAGGACACAAACTGCAAAAATAGCCGTTCGACGAGCAAACTTTTTTCTTAACTGTAGAGGAATTCCAATTGATAATGACAGGAAAATAGGCACTAACCCAATCGGATCTACCACAGGAATCAATGCTGCTAGACTCTCTACTAAAAAATTGCTAAATTGCTCCATAGAACAGACTATTCATTAATGAGTTCGGTAATAGTATTAATCAACTCAAAAATATCAATGGGTTTGGCAATATGACGGTTGTATCCAGCATCTAATGAGTTTTGATTATTTATTTCTCCTGCATAAGCCGACAATGCGATCGCAGGTAGGTCTTTGCCTTGGGGTAATTGGCGAATTTGTGCCATTAATGCATAGCCATCTACTTTAGGCATACCGATATCACTGACAATAATATCGGGAATCATTCGCTCAAGGGCTTCTAAAGCTGCTGTTGCCGATGTTACTGATATTACCTCTGCACCCTCCTGTTCTAAAACCATAGTTAGTATATCTAACGAATCTGCTTCATCATCGATCGCTAAAATTTTTAGATCTTGAAAGCGATTTAACTGAACTAATTGATTAACTGATTTGTTGTTTAATTGTTCTGTTTTAGACATATTTATTAATGGTAATCTTACAGTAAATGTAGCTCCTTTATTCGATCCAAGGCTAGCTACATTTACTGTTCCCCCATGTAGTTCGGTTAAATGACGCACAATTGCCAGACCCAAACCCAAACCACCAAATTGCCTAGCGCTGCTACTTTGAGCTTGACGAAAGCGATCGAATACATAGGGTAAAAACTCTGCTTCGATCCCTTTTCCTGTATCCTCAACTCGAGCTATAGCCTTGTTACCACTCCGCTCTAATGTGACGGTAATTTTGCCACCCTCTGGAGTAAATTTAATCCCATTAGAAACCAAATTCCAAAAGATTTGCTGTAGACGGGCTGCATCCCCCAAAACTTTTCCAATATTGGGTTCGAACTCGGTTTCAACGGTAATTCTTTTTGCTTCTGCCCCTAATTGAACCGTTGCCAAAGCAGATTTTATTACAGTTTTTAGATCGAGCGGAATCATTTTCAGGTCGAGTTTACCACGCAGAATTCGCGACACATCTAAAAGATCGTCAATAAGCTGCGCTTGTAATTTGGCGTTGCGTTGAATAATTTCTATCCCCAGCTTAGTTTTTTCTGCGTTCAGCTTGCCCCCAGCCAATAGCTGCGACCAACCCATGATTGGATTTAGAGGAGTGCGTAGTTCGTGGGAGACAATTGCCAAAAATTCATCTTTTAGCTGGTTAGCGCGGAGTAAATCTTCTGTCTGTTGTCGTAGCTTATCTTCTAGTTCAACAATGCGGGTAATACTAGTGTTTGTGCCATACCATTAGCTTATTTCTCCTAGTTTATTACGTAAAGGTCTAGCTCTAGCTAAAAACCAATGATATACGCCGTCAGTTCCCTTAATTCGGGCTTTTAAATTGTAATTGCATTCTTTCTCTACCGCTTGCCTCCAAGCTTTTTTGACCCTGGGCAAATCGTTAGGATGAACAATCGATTCCCAACCACTTTGCCGTATTTCTTCGAGGGTTAATCCTGCATAATCTTGCCAGCGTTGGTATATATAATCAATTTCGCCGTCGGGGAGTGCCGTCCAAATTTGTTGGGGAATTACTTTGGTAATTAATTCTAGTTCTTGTTCCCTTTGCTTTAGAGCTTGTTCGCTACGCCTAACTTTTGCTTCAGCATTTTTACGATCTGTAATATCAATGTTAATACCGCTTAATCTGATGGGATTGTCGCGATCGAAAGTTAAATTACCCAATCCCCAGATCCAACGAATACCACGCTGGGGATGAATAATGCGGAATTCACAGTTAAATTCTGGTAATTCTCTTGCTATAACTTGCTCCACCTGGTGACTAGTCCGTTCTCTATCCTCTGGGTGTAATCGATTTAGCCAGTCCTGATATTGAGGTTCTACCAACTGAGGATCGATTCCATACAAATCGTAATTTTCTGGGGACCATATAATTTCACCCGTATCAATCCTCCAGTCCCACGATCCTGCATTGGCACTTTGAAGGGCTAGTCGTAATAGCTGTTCTTGTTCATGTAATTGATTTTGCGACTCTTTTAAATCTGTAATGTCTCTAGAGATGCCAATCACACCCAAAATATTTCCCGAATCGTCACGCCAAGGGTATTTATTGGTTAAAAGCGATCGCACCGAAGGAAGTTTTTCCGTTTGTATTTCTGGAAAGTTGGGTACTTGTTCCTCATAAGACAATAATTTTCCACCAACTATTATCTGCCGATCTGCTTGCAAAATTGATTCGGCAACTTCAGCAGGAAACAATTCGCGATCGTCCTTGCCCAGCATTTGAGATACTGTAACACCCAAAAAGTTTGCAGCAGCTTGGTTGGCGACTACATAACGTCCTTGAATGTCTTTAACAAAAACTATGTCTTGAGTATCTTTAATAATCGACTTTAAAATACTGCCACTATCAACTTTCAATTCCATCTAAACCTTGCAAATAACCAGATTGCCACTTATGCCATTACTTATATGTTTTTGTGCCTAACTCAAATTTTAATTCTTTCTATTTAATTGAAATAGAAAAAGATTCTTTATTTTGATAATTAGCTATATGGCAATTCTATCTTAGTTGTGAAAAATATTGGTCTTAAAAAGTCATCGTTTAGTTTCTATCTAAATTATCCAAAATAGACTGAACTTTATAAAGATATCCCCTGTCTTCTAAAGTTTCAATTGATAATCTACGTTGAGAGATAGCAACTTTTACCAAATCTTCGGCTTTGATTCTATTGCTACGAACAGCAGATGTAAATCTACCCGCAGAAGGAATTCCTTGACCTACAAAACGACCTTGATAGCTTGCTGTAACCAAGTCATAAGGGGTTATTGTTAACACTTTTCTGGTCATTTCACTATTTATAGATACCTTAGTTTGGGCAAAGGTAGGAGAGGCAACACCCATAGCTGAAATTATAGAAATAGCAACCATTAGAGAAAGTTTCATAATTTTTTTCCTTGATTAAATTAGAGTTAAATCAAATTGTTTTTTGATTCACTTACTATGATTGCGAAGACTGCTGAGAGAACAATAAGTAAAACTTAAGTAAAGTATGTGTAATTACTGAGAAGAATCAAATGCTCAATTAAGTAAATATTTTTTCTTGGGAGGTAAGATTATTATGTGTAGTGTTCTTCAATCAGGATTAAACTTGGGTACTCACCTTTCGTTTATCTGGCACTTTCTCTTGCTCCCTACTTCTTCTCCAATTGAGGAGTTGGTTTGATATAAGTAATACCTCGATATTGATATAGAACAAATGGGGCAGACAGATTGGATTTAGAATTATAAGTGATATATGCTTGACCCATAAATCTAGCCATAGTAACAGAATCGACCAGGTCTAATCGCTGATTTGAGTGGCAATAAGTATTGCCTCGGTAACAAAGTTGCATGATGTATAATTTTTCTTATTTAATTTGTTTTAAGTTTAGAAAGCGATCGGAAATAAATCGGGAATAAAATGAGATAAATAAGAGAAAATAAAGTCAGGTAATAAAAAAAATCCCATAGCTAAAACTACAGGATTATTTATATAGATAAGAAGAGAAAAATTAATTAACAATCATCAAATCGATCTAAACAAAATCAACATATTCAGTAGTATTAAATTCTGAAACAGAATCATCTAATACAACTATTTCAGTTTGATTCCAATACAACGTATGTTCGCTGGCATTGTAACTAAGAGCATCATAAGAAGATGAACCTAATTCCATAGCAGAAATTTGAATTATGTCACCTTCGGTAACATCAAAGTCGGTAATCGTATCAACACCAGAGCCTACTACAAAGATATCTGCACCATCTCCACCAGTTAGTATATCGTCTCCGTTACCCCCTGCTAGCAAGTCATCACTCATGCCGCCAATTAGAGTATCATGACCGTCTTCCCCATAAGCTTCGGTGGTAACGTAAGTATGACTAGCATCAAAGTAGTCATTACCATCACCGCCATCAAAGACAACCTTCTCCACATCAGTACCAGTGAGATCTTTGACATTGAGAGTGTCGTCTCCACCGCCACCATTGATTTCAAAACGTTCGACGTTATCTACATCTAGAGTAAAGTTACCTAAGTTCAAACGTTCAAATTCAGTCCGATGAGCGTTGGCTCGAAGTTCAAAGTCATCTCCCGCATCAACTGCACCGTTGACTTCAGTGACATCGTATCCTTCATCACCTTCGATAGTATCGCTACCGTCACCGTTATTCCAGATCAGGCGATCGTCACCATCTCCACCTATCTTAAGGTCATCTCCTTTATCTCCAGTAATGGTGTCGTTACCACCGAGTCCTTCAAGGGTATCAACACCATCACCACCTTGGAAGATATTGGCTAGATCGTCGCCAGTAAAGTAATCATTAAGGGCACTACCGTTAAGGTTTTCAATGCTAACTAACTGATCTTCTACCACAACACCGTTGACATTATATTGAGCAACGCCATGTTCTAAATTAGCAGTAATTTCAAAATCGATGTCACTAAAGTCTGCCGTATCACTACCAGCACCACCATCAGTGAGATCGTTACCGTTGCCACCTAAAATTAGGTCATCTCCCATACCACCAATTAGGGTATCGTCGCCGTTACCACCTTTTGCCACTACAGATACATGAGCTTCGCTAGCATCAAAGTAGTCATTACCATCACCGCCATTAAAGACAACCTTCTCCACATCAGTACCAGTGAGATCTTTGACATTGAGAGTGTCGTCTCCACCGCCACCATTGATTTCAAAACGTTCGACGTTATCTACATCTAGAGTAAAGTTACCTAAGTTCAAACGTTCAAATTCAGTCCGATGAGCGTTGGCTCGAAGTTCAAAGTCATCTCCCGCATCAACTGCACCGTTGACTTCAGTGACATCGTATCCTTCATCACCTTCGATAGTATCGCTACCGTCACCGTTATTCCAGATCAGGCGATCGTCACCATCTCCACCTATCTTAAGGTCATCTCCTTTATTACCAACGATGGTATCGTTGCCATCTCCACCATTGAGGGTATCTGTAATACCAGGGACGCTACTACCTTCAAGGTAGTCATTACCAGCATCCCCATAAGCTTCGGTGGTAACATTAGCTTCGGTGGCATCAAAGTAGTCATTACCATCGCCACCATTAAAGACAACCTTTTCTACATCAGTACCAGTGAGATCTTTGACATTAAGGGTGTCGTCTCCACCGCCACCATTGATTTCAAAACGTTCGACGTTATCTACATCTA
>CAKZYI010000102.1 GCA_937884735.1 uncultured Pleurocapsa sp. | reverse complement strand
ACATAGAAAACCGTAGTGTCTTTTTCACGGATGCCGAGCCAAATTTCGCGTCCTTAAATATGTGCCTTTGTTACTTATTACTTATATGCGAAGCGGTGAAGCCTGGATAAAAGGCTTGCCCGCATGTGTTCCGCCACAAAACAAAAGTTTTGTCCATAACAAGCCCTCTAAGGCTTGTTATGGGAGAATCTCCGATTCCCGATTGTCTAAGTCCCTACGGGACTTTTAGGATTACTTCCCCGAACAGTTAAATTAAAACTATTGGTTTCAACAGCATGGTTGTATATGGCGAACTAAATTCGCGCCCTCCCCACGCTCAAACTAGATGCGGCTTAAGTAACTCCCTGCTAATCAAACATCAAACTGATAAGTAGACTAAGGGTAATGTTATTTTACGTTTAATTAAGTTGACGCACTGAGAGGCAAATTTTGAGGACTGAGATTGGAAATAAAATACTGTTGTATTCTAAAGCTTCAATCGGCAAAAAGCGACATTGAAAATTTGCGAAAATTTGCCCCAGGTACGATCGCAATAACAAAACAGATATATATTTGTTAAACATTTAAATTTCTATTTCCTGGCGTTTAGTAACATTAGAAGTCAAGCTAGTATTTTCTTTCTTAGCTGCTATTTTTATTAGTTTAATTCTTTGAGCAATCGTAGATACTGTTGGTTTTTCAAATATAGTCCTCAAAGGTATGTCTATTGACAATACTTCTACTAACCTAGAATTAACTCTCGTTGCAGATAAAGAATTACCGCCTAACTCAAAAAAATTGTCATTTACGCTAATACTTTTAAGCTGTAATACTTCTTGCCAAATAACTGCAATTTTCTGTTCTAGATCATTGCGAGGTGGAATAAAGGTTTTAGTTTTTATTGCAGGTTTGGGTAGTGATTTACGGTCTAGTTTTCCATTAGAATTGAGAGGTAATTCAGTTAAGAATACAAAGCGATTGGGAATCATATAGTAAGGTAATTCTTTTTCCAAGTAACTGATAACTTGAGACTTAATTGAATCTCGATTTATTTCTTGAACTATATTTTGCTCTGGTATTAAATAGGCAACTATTTTGGAGTCTAATCCTATATCATCTCTAATTAAAGTTACAGCTTGTTTAACTAACGAGCATTGTTTTAAAACAGCGTTTATTTCTCCTAATTCAATCCGAAAACCTCGGACTTTTATATTGTTATCAATACGCCCTAAATATTCTATTTCCCCATTATCTGTATATCTTGCCAAATCTCCTGTTTTGTAAAGCAATGAAGCGGGGGGAGCGGAGGGTGCAAAGGAGGTAGAGGGTGCAGCCCTAAAGGATACCGCTTCCCTAAAGGACTCGCTACGCATCGCGCATAAGGGGGCAGGGGAAGAAAGCTTATTACTGTTATTTTCTGCCTTGCTACTGTTGACTGTTGTCCTAAAGGATACCGCTTCGCATAACTGTTGACTGTTAACTGAAAAGGGGTTGGGAATAAACTTTTCGGCAGTTAATTCAGGACGATTTAGATAACCTCTGGATAAGCCTATTCCACCTATGTGTAATTCTCCTGGTACGCCTATGGGGTTTAGCTGCTGTTGCGAGTTCAGAATATAAATTTGTGTATTCGCGATCGCTTTTCCAATAGGGACGATATGATTATTATCATCATGACATTGATAGGCGGTTACATCGATCGCTGCTTCGGTTGGACCATATAAGTTATGCAATTGGGCATCTAGTTTAGTAAAGAATTTGTTTTTCGTAGCAACGAGTAAAGCTTCGCCACTACAAATTACTTTGTTGATATTTTTGCAGTTAGAAATATTCGGCTCTTCTAGAAATATTTCTAACATTGAAGGGACGAAATGTAAAACAGTGATTTTAGTCTCAGCGATTAACTTAACTAAGTAATTACTATCTTTATGCCCTTCAGGTTTTGCCATTACTAAGCAAGCACCATTTAACCAAGTCCAAAAGAATTCCCAAACGGAAACATCGAAGCTAAAAGGTGTTTTTTGTAATACTTTATCTTTGCTATTTAATTTATAAGCATCCTGCATCCACAACAGACGATTTACTAAGCTTTTATGGGTATTAACTACGCCTTTTGGTTTTCCTGTCGAGCCAGATGTGTAGATTATATAGGCGGCATTGTTTGGGTCTAAGTAAGCAGAGGATGTAGGTGGTGCAGTGGGTGCAGAGAAGTATAGATCTAAATTAATGATATTGAGATTGTTTTTATCTAATTTATCTTGATGTTTTGTTTCCGTTAATATTATGTTTGTTTCTGTATCTTGAATGATAAAATCGATTCTATTGATGGGATAATCAGGGTCGAGAGGGACATATACACCACTAGCTTTAATAATAGCTAAAATAGCAATCGCAATTTTTTCCGAACGTTCTAAATATATGCCAACTGGGGTTTCTGGCTTTACTCCTAATTGAATTAAATAACTAGCTAATTCATCGGCACTGTCATTTAACTCTTGATAAGTATATTCTTTATCTTCAAATATTAAAGCAAGGCGATCTGGAGTTTTATTTACCTGCTCTTTAAATAATTCTGGGATAGTTTTATCTAGATCGTAGTCAACTTGGGTTTGTTGCCAAGATTCGATTAAATCTTGTTCTTTCTGGGTTAATATTGATAGCTTCCCTAAAGGCTGTTGAATATTTTTAGTTATTTGAGCGAGTAGATATTCAAATGACTCTAATATTCTATTAATAATATTAGAGTCAAAGCGATCGCTTTTATACTGTATGGTTATCGATATTTTTGAACTCACTTTTACCAGGCAGGTTAAAGGAAAATTATTATACTCATTAATCTCAATTGAGCTAAGATTTATTTGGCGATCGCTAGTTAAGAGGCTTGTATCGATAGGATAATTTTCAAAGACAAATATATTTTCAAATAGAGGTATTCCTGGAGGTAAGCTGCTTAAATCTTTAACAGTAGCTAGGCTTGTATATTCATACTGTAAGTTTTCAATCTGCTGTTGCTGTAGTTTTTTTAGCCAGGGCAATAGTAATTCTGTATCTGTTAGTTTTACCCGCATCGGTAGAGTATTAATAAATAAACCCACCATCGATTCTGTGCCAGAAAAGCTTGCAGGACGACCTGATGTAGTCGTACCATAAACTGTATCTTTGCTGTTGCTATAGCGACTCAAAAGAATTGCAAAAGCACCCTGTATTATTGTATTTAAAGTTAAGTCGTGCTGTGCTGCTAAAGATTTTAGATTATCAGTAATAGTGGAAGATAATTTTATTTCTTGTGATTTGTTTTCTGGTTTTTTATCTAATTGCTGACCGTATACTTGAATAGATGTAGACTCAACAAAATCTTGTAGTTTACTCCGCCAGTGATTTTCTGCTGTTGCTATATCCTGACTATTTAACCAAGCAATATACTGACTATAAGGTACTGATGCTTGACATTTATAACCATTATAAATAGTAAAAAACTCTTTTAGAATTAAGCTTGATGACCAACCGTCTAAAATTATATGATGTTGGGTCCAAACTAATTTATACGTGGTTGCAGTTAATCTAATTAATGAAATTCTTATTAAAGGCGATCGCTTTAAATTAAATCCTTGCTTTTTATCTGCTGCTAAATGCTCTCTAAGCTTATTTTCTTGTTTTTCTGCACTATATTGTTGCCAATCTTCTTCCTGCCAAGGTAACTCAACCTGCTTATAGATAACCTGAAACGTTTTATCCTTTTTCTCCCAGCGAAAAGCAGCGCGACATACTTGATGTCTGTTAATTATTTCTTGCCAAGTTTGTTTAACTGTATCTGAATTTATGTTTCCTTGTAGAGTTAAACATATTTGAGTTACATATACGCTATCTTCTGGATTAAGGACACTATGAAACAATATTCCTTTTTGTATTGGCGAGAGGGGGTATATATCTTCAATATTTTTCTTGCTCATATTTAGTGTCGTATATAAAATAGTTTTTAAAGATCGTCAAATAAATCGTCTAGCTCATCTTGAGCAAAATCCATTTGAGCAAAATCTGAGGGAGTATAACCTCCTGTATCTTCAGCTAAACAATGCTGAATTATTCCTTGTAATTTTGCTAAATATGTTTTAGTAATGTTTTCTATTTCAACATCGCTATAATTGGAATTACTATAAGTCCATTTCAGCTTTAATTGTTCCTGATAAATAATACTATCAATCTCGATCGCACAAGTTCTTTTGTCTTTTGGACTTCGCATCTCTCCAACAGCTTCACTAAGAGGATGTAATAAAGCATCTTCAGCAAACAGGCGATCGCTTTGCCCTAAATAGTTAAATCTTATTGCTGCTTGAGGGAAATTTTCTAATTCTGGTTGTCGATTTAAATAGCGTAATATTCCATAGCTAATACCATTGTTAGGCACTGCTCTTATTTGTTCTTTAATTGATTTAATATCCGAATCAATATCATTAGCAGAGTTTAAAACTAGAGGATAAATAGTAGTAAACCAACCTACTGTACGAGATATATCTATATCATTGAAAAGATCTTCTCTACCATGTCCTTCTAGTTCTATTAATAAGTTATTTTCTTGATATATTTCTTGCCATGTTTGGCTTAATGCTGTTAATAAAATGTCATTAATTTGGGTTTGATAAGCTTCGGGTACTTCTCTTATTAATTGCTGGGTTTCTGTTTGGTTTAATGTAACAGTAATTATTTTTGATTCTGCTACTACGGCGCGCTCTAATACCCGTTCGCCCCTACATTGATTCTGCTGTTCGATCCAATAGTCTAATTCCGATCTAAAATCGATACTTTGTAACTCTTTAGCCCATTGCTTCCATGATGTTGTTTTCGGAGGTAATAATATTTCAGTGTTATTTTTTATTTGCTGATAAATAGTTTGCAAATCTTCTAATAGAATGCGCCAGGAAATACCATCAATAATTAAATGATGAGCAATAATTAACAATTGATTTGCTCGATCACTTCCCAATCTAAACAAAGCTATCTTGATTAAAGGCGCAGATTCTAAAATAAAACTAGCCTGTAACTGATTGGCAATTTTTAGTCTTTCGTACTCTTGAATTTCGGCAGAGTATTCTGATAAATCAAACTCAACTAAGGGTATAGGTAAATCATTACCTTCATTAGTTTGTTGCCAGCCTAATTCTGTCTGCTGAAAAGATAATCTTAGGGCATCATGATGGCTTAATAAATGCGCGATCGCTCTTTCCAACAAGTCAAATTCTATTAATTCTTTAGCCTCTAACAAAATTGATTGATTCCAATGATGGCGATCGCCTAAATTTTGCTCGAAAAACCAATGTTGTATCGGCGTGAGAGGAACTATTCCCATAACAATTCCTTGCTCTGTTTTGATACTATTATTTACTGTTGCTACTGCTGCTAATTCGGCAATGGTTTGGTATTGAAATAGGTTTTTTGGCGTTAGCTGTATTCCGACTTGACTAGCTTTTGCAATGACTTGAATTGCCAGAATAGAATCGCCACCTAGAGAAAAGAAATTATCTCTTATTCCTATTTCTTTTATGCCCAATAACTGCTGCCAAATCTTGACTAATTGAGCTTCAGTTTCATTATTAGCAGTGGTTACTTCTGTTGCTAATTCTTCTCTGGTAAATTCTGGATTGGGTAAAGACTTTTTATCTATTTTGCCATTAGGAGTAAGAGGAAATTTATCCAGAACAACAAACGCAGCAGGAATCATATAGTCGGGCAATTTCTCTGCTAGGTATTGACGTAATTCTGTAGGGGAGAAAGGCTGTTCGCTCTTATCAATAATTACATAAGCAACTAAACATTGTTCTCGATTAACAACAACCGCAGTATCAATATCGGGATGACTGGATAATGCTGTTTCTATTTCTCCTAATTCAATCCGAAAACCTCTAAGCTTAATTTGGCGATCGATTCGCCCTAAGTATTCTATTTCCCCATTAGGTAGGTATTTAGCAAGATCGCCTGTTTTATATAATCGCGCAAAGCCGTATGCGAAGCGGTATCCTTTAGGGCAAAGACGCGAAGAGGGAGTAGAGGAAGCAGAGGAAGAAAGCTTATTACTTTTATTTTCTGTTTTGCTACTGTTAACAGAAAAGGGGTTGGGAATGAATTTTTCTGCGGTTAAATCACCACGATTGTAATAACCTCTGGCTAAACCATCACCACCTAGATACAATTCTCCTGGTACGCCTATAGGTAAGGGTTGCAAATACTTATCTAAGATATATGTCTGGGTATTGGCGATCGCTTTTCCAATAGTCGGCTGTCGATTATCGTTTGCTTTGGTTAAAGTAAAAGTCGAGTAGGTAGTGTCTTCTGAAGGACCATAAAGATTGTAAACTTGTTTAATATGAGGTAGTTGATAGAGTTTATCTACTAAATCTTTGGGTAAAGCCTCTCCAGCTAAGTTAATCGTATTGACAGTCTCAGGAATAGCATTAATTCTGATTAACTCTCTAGCAGCAGAGGGAACAGTATTGATTAGAGTAATGGGTATAGCGGGATTCAAACTGGGTAACTCTAAAGCATTCTCCGCCAGAATAATTGCACCTCCGCTACTGAGAGTGACGAAGATTTCAAAGACGGATAGATCGAAGCATATTGAAGTAGAAGCGAGAACACCTGATAACTGCGCTTCGGAAAAAGTATCTTTCGCCCAATGACATAAAGTTACCGCGCTTTTATGAGTAATTGCTACGCCTTTGGGGTTCCCCGTCGATCCTGATGTGTAGATGATGTATGCCAGGTTACTGGCATGGGTAACGGGTAACGAGTTGTTTTTAGGTAACGGGTAACAGGTAACGGGTAACGGGTAATTAGAATCTGACTTGTGACTTTCAACATCAATAATCGTTAGATCCTGATCGTCAAAACTGGATTTATATCTGGTTTGGGTAAGTAAGATATTGAGTTGAGTATCTTCAAGTATGTAATCTAGTCGCTGTTGGGGATACTTTGGATCGAGGGGAATATAACAACCGCCAGCTTTGAGGATAGCTAAGAGAGCGATTATCATTTCTGTCGTGCGATCGCACATTACCCCTATTTTCGTTTCTGATCGAACTCCCAGGGATTGTAAGTAACTAGCCAGAGTATTGGCACGAGCATTTAATTCGGCATAGGTTAGTTGTTGCTGCTGGCAAACTAGGGCGGGTGCATCAGGGGTTAGTCTTGCTTGGGCTTCAAATAGTTGATGTAGACATACATCTTGAGGAACATCTATTTGAGTCTGATTGAATTCTTCGAGTAACTGTTTTCTTTCTTGGCGATCGAGAAAAGTTATCTCTGATAAGGGTTGTGCGGGTTGGCTAACTATAGAAGTTAATAAGTTTTGAAAATGTCTTGTTAGGCGGGCGATCGTTTTGGGGTTATATAAGGCAGTGTTGTACTCGATCGCGCCATTAATTCCTGTAGCTGTTTCGGTTAAAAAGATAGTTAAATCGAACTTAGCGACGGGTGCAGTCTGGCGCGGTAAGCTTTCCCAGCTTAAATCTTCAACCTCTATCTTTTGTTTGCTTGCAGTTTCCCAGACTAAAAATATCTGAAATAAAGGGCTGTAACTCAATGAGCGTTCTAACTCTAATTTATCGACTAATTGCTCAAAAGGTAAATCGCTATGAGCATAAGCAGCTAAGGTATTTTCTCTGACTTGGGTTAATAATGACGCAAAACTAGGATTATTAGCTAAATTGGAGCGTAAAGCTAGAGTATTGGCAAACAAACCAATTAAATCTTCTACTTCTGGCAGATTTCGATTGGCGATCGCCGTACCTATCACTAAGTCATCGTTTCCCGTATAGCGATGCAGCAATATATATAGTGCAGTCAACACCGTCATAAAAAAAGTAGATTGATGGCGACGGCTGATTTGTAGCAGACTATTTGTTGTATCGCGATCAATTTCAAAACGAGCAATTCCTGCTGTGGCAACTGATTCACTCTTTCTCGAATAATCTGGAGGAAATGAACTAATTGCAGGCGCATTCTGTAACTGCTGCTGCCAATAATCTAACTGTTGCTGTAATATATCTCCTTGCAGCCATTTCCTCTGCCATGCTGCATAATCAACATATTGAATCCGATTTATTTCTAATTCCCGTAGAGACAAGCGGTCAGACCCCGCGTCGCCGTTATGCGAAGCGGTATCCTTTAGGACAGGCGCAAGGGAA